>NZ_JBXAYI010000009.1:0-28905 GCF_056782235.1 Dellaglioa sp. CoH-55-MRSF-7 | reverse complement strand
ACTTTTTTCTTTATTTCAACTGTGAACATAGTAAAACCCCCTGAGTTAGATTTCTCCAACTCAGGGGGTTCACTTCAACACCCAAAGTTATTTTCTTTTTAGTGGTATACTACACAAGTAGTAAAATACAAAATTTCGGGGTAGAGAATACAGCGTTAAGTGCCAAAAGGACGGAATGTGTCTTTTGGACGAAGGCTAGCGATAGCTGCGGTTGTGTTTTCGCATTCGCCGCATACCACAATGTGGCAACTCCAACGAGGAGATGTCTGAATCATGGAAAATTTAACAAAGAGGTTAACCGCAAAGAATATAGCGGTGATGGGTCTATTATTGGCTGGTCAAATTATTCTAACTAATTTATTATCGTATCAGGTATTGACGTTACGGATAAGTTTCACTTTTATTGCGACTTATCTATTAGCGGCGTGGTTTGGCCCATTACTGGGTGGTATTGGTTCTGTTTTATCGGATTTACTTGGAACAGTATTATTCAGTAAAGGAGGTACATTTTTCTGGGGATTCTCGCTATCTGCTTTCTTAGGTGCGTTTTTCTATGGACTTGTATTTTATAAAAAACCATTTACGTTACCGCGAATTATTATTGCCGTATTAATCAATGTCGTTGTTATTGATTTATTGTTAAATACATTCTGGCTAGTATTAATGTACCAGTCACCTTGGACAATTATCTATGCACGTGCTATCAAAGATTTAATTTTAATTCCAATTCAAATTATTTTGTTATATATGGTTGGTAATAATAAACAAATCCAAAGATTAGGTAAACGATTATAGGAGGATTCAATCTATGCCATTGATGAAAATTGATATGATTGAAGGCCGTTCTGAAGGCCAAATAAAAGAAATTTTAGATATTGCTTATGATGTAATGCTTAATTCATTTGGCGCACCAGTTAGTGACAGATATCAAATTGTCACTCAACATCCAATAAATGAAATGCAAATTTTAGATACTGGGCTTGGATTTATGCGAACAAAAGAAGTATTGGTCTTTAGTTTAACAACGCGACCAAGAACGACAGAGCAAAAAGAAACCTTCTATCAACAGTTAATGCAACAGTTACAAACAAAAGTTGGATTGAGACCAGAAGATTTAATGATTAATTTAACAACTAATACTGATGAAGATTGGAGCTTTGGCATGGGCCAAGCACAATTTTTAACGGGTGACTTATAGAAATTAACCAGACGGCGAATTTATTTTCGTCGTCTATTTATTTGCTAAAGAAGGGTGAATCACTGATAAATTTACTAAAATAAGTTATAATAAAGAAAATAAACTATTTGGAGGAATTTAAATGTCAATTTTAGTTTTGGGTGGCGCAGGTTACATTGGTTCACATACTGTTGATCAATTAGTAGAAAATAGTCGTGATGTTGTTGTTGTCGATAATTTAGTGACAGGGCACTTAGAGGCTGTTAATAAAAAGGCAAAATTTTATCAAGGAGATATTGCGGATAAAAATTTTATGCGCAATGTTTTCAAAAATGAGGATATTGAAGCAGTTATTCATTTTGCAGCTTCATCTCTTGTTGGTGAATCAATGGTAAAACCATTAAAATATTTTGACAATAATACAGCAGGGATGATTCATTTACTTGAAGTCATGACTGAAGTTGGCGTTAAAAAAATCGTCTTTTCTTCAACAGCTGCAACATATGGTGAACCTAAAGTTGTCCCAATTCATGAAGATGACCCTCAAATTCCAACAAATCCATATGGTGAAAGTAAATTAGCCATGGAAAAAATTATGCACTGGACTGACGTTGCAGATGGTGTTAAGTTTGTCGCATTACGTTATTTCAATGTTGCTGGATCAAAACCAGATGGTAGCATCGGTGAAGATCACAATCCTGAAACACATTTAATTCCAATTATTTTACAAGTTGCTAACGGAGAACGTGAAAAATTACAAATTTTTGGGGACGATTATGATACCAAAGATGGTACAAACGTCCGTGATTACGTGCATGTTCTTGATTTAGCAGATGCGCACATTCGCGCCTTAGATTACTTACTTGCGGGAAATGAAAGTAATGCCTTTAACTTGGGTTCATCTAATGGATTTTCAAATATGGAAATTCTAGAAGCAGCACGCCGTGCAACAGGTAAAGAAATTCCTGCAGAAATTGCACCACGTCGTGCAGGTGATCCTTCAACTTTAATTGCAGCAAGTGAAAAAGCACATGAAATTCTTGGTTGGGCTCCTAAGTATGAAAATATGGAAGATATCATTAAGACAGCATGGACTTTTGAACAGACGCATCCAAATGGATTTTCAAAATAAATTAGTTATTAACCATAGGACAATTATTTGTCCTATTTTTTTGTTAATTTTCTCTTAGAAAAAATTTGTGATACTATTTTTGTGCTAAAATGTTAACAAAGCAGAGATAAAGGAAGATATGAATGAAAATTTTAGCAATTGATACATCGAATATACCACTCAGCGTCGCTGTTTTAGAAGATAGTGCATTATTAGCAACTATCACAACGAATATAAAAAAAAATCACAGTATTACATTGATGCCAGCAATTTCTGATGTCATGAAATTAGCAGGTATTAAGCCTGCAGAGCTAGACCGAATTGTGGTTGCACAAGGTCCAGGATCTTTTACTGGTCTCAGGATTGGCGTTGCCACAGCTAAAACACTAGCATTTACATTAGATTGTGAATTAGTTGGTGTCTCTAGTTTAGCAATGTTGGCTGCAGGTATTTCCACAAATAGTGATTCTGATATTGTACCGTTATTTGACGCACGTAGGAATTACGTATTCTCAGGTTTGTATAAAAATGATAATGAGCTTGTAAATGAATTACCAGACCAGCATAGAGAACTTGTGACTTGGGTGACTGAATTAAAAGAGCGTAACCGACCACAAATTTTTGTTGGAACTGATGTCGATTTATTTAAACAACAAATTATCGATATTTTAGGTGATCAGGCACAGTTTCCAGCTTCATTTTTAAATATTCCTCAGGCATTTATTTTGGGATTAATTGGTAAAGATAAAGAGCCCGCTAATCAGGAGACATTTATTCCGAATTATTTACGATTAACGCAAGCAGAGACGCAATGGTTAGAAACCCATTCAGATAAGGATCATAATACCTATGTTGAAAAAATTTAAAGCACGAGTGAAACAAATTATTCCAGAATTAAGACCAGATGAACCTGTTAGGACATTAGTTTTTCAGAATCATAGAATTAAAATTAGAAATGAAAGTTATTTTATGACACGTGCTGTTGTACCTGATATTCCGGAACTACTTGAGATTGAAAAAGCAGTTTATGATGGTAAATCACCATGGAGTGCAAAAATATTTGAAGGCGAAATTTGCCAAAAAAGCAAAACACTTTATTTAGTCTTACGTAAGGAAGATAAAATGTTAGGCTTTATTGGTTGTTCAACGGATGCAATAACGGGAGACGTACATATTGCGAATATTGCTGTTCTACCTGAATGTCAGGGTAGAGGGATGGGAAACTTTTTGGTAACGTCTATTACAAGGCGTGCTCGTTTAATGAGATTTAGAACAGTTAGTTTAGAGGTTCGCCGTGATAACCAGACGGCTTTAAATCTATACCACCAATTAGGATTTACTAAAGTGGGTATCCGAGAGAATTATTATGTTGAAGATGGGCAAGATGCTGTTGATATGTTGCTTAAATTAAAATAAAGGAATATGAATTAAGTTGAAAGAGGTCTCAATGGATAAAACGGAAAGAAATCTAATTTTAGCATTTGAATCAAGTTGTGATGAAACTAGTGTCGCAGTGGTCGAAGACGGTCATCTTATTTTGTCGAACATCATTGCAACGCAAGTTAATAGTCATAAACGTTTTGGTGGTGTTGTACCTGAAGTTGCCAGCCGCCACCATATTGAACAAATTACGAGTTGTATTAAAGATGCTATGACAGAAGCAAATGTAACTTATGATGATTTAGATGCTGTTGCGGTTACTTATGGACCAGGATTAGTTGGTGCTTTACTAGTAGGTGTTTCTGCTGCTAAAGCTATCGCATTTGCTCACGAGTTGCCTTTAATTCCCGTTAACCATATGGCAGGCCATATTTTTGCAGCGCGCTATGAATCTGAAATAGTGTATCCATCAATGGCTTTACTCGTTTCGGGTGGACATACTGAGTTAGTTTATATGCCTGAAGAAGGTCAATTTGAAATTATTGGTGAGACACGTGATGACGCAGCAGGTGAAGCTTATGATAAAGTTGGGCGTGTTCTTGGGATGACTTATCCATCAGGAAAAGAAATTGATGAACTTGCACATACTGGACAAGATACGTTTAATTTTCCGCGTGCCATGATCAAAGATGACAGTTATGACTTTAGTTTCAGTGGATTGAAAAGTGCCTTCATCAATACAGTTCACCATGCAGATCAATTAGGCGAAGAGTTGGACCGGGCTGATTTAGCAACAAGCTTTCAACAAAGTGTGATTGATGTACTTGCTGAGAAAACGGTACGTGCTTGTCATGAGTATGATATTAAACAATTAATTTTAGCCGGTGGTGTGGCAGCTAATAAAGGGTTACGTACAAGACTTGAATCTGATATGAAGAAAATGAATGATATTGAATTTGTGAAGGCGCCCATTAAATTATGTGGTGATAATGCTGCAATGATTGGTGCAGCAGGATATGTTGAATTTATTAAAGGTCAACGTGCAGGATTAAATTTAAATGCTGATCCTAGTTTAGAATTTGATTGGATAGTTTAATTATTATAAAATTAAAATAGAGATTTAGAGTTCGCCTTGTAATGCTAAACAGTTGTTTAACACTGGGGAGAACGCTAAATCTCTATTTTTTTGTAAATGGTTAATTTATATTTCTAAAATAATTTTTTGGTAAAATAAATTGGGATAGATAAACGAGTAATCCTAGTCCGAATAGAATAATAATTGTGGTTCCAAAAATAAAATCAAATTGTTGTAATTGATAGTACGCAATAATGCCAATTAACCACCAAATAATATTTAACCAATAAGGCAACGTTTTTTTCATAATAAAGTAAGTGACAAAAACAATTGCATATAATGGTGTAAAAACTGACGCGATAAAATATAAGAAATTTTGATAATTATCAATAGGAACTACCCATGCAATGACTAAGCCAAGCGCAACTATAATGATACTAATCAATTTCATATGTTTAAAGGAATGTATATTCTGAACGTTAATTGTTGCTGACATAACATCTAAAAATGTGGTTGTAACAGTTGAAAATATAATAATGAATAATGCGATTATACCTAAACCTGATGTAGCCAAGAACGAGGTAAAATCAGTGAATCCGGTTCTAGTTGTTAAAAGTAAGCCAATGGTAAACATGATTAAACTACCTAAAAAATAGCTAAACGAACTAACTGTAGACATAGCAAGTGGATGTTTTGTTGATTTTGTGTAATCACCTATTAGTGGTAGCCAAGATAACGCCATGGTGATATTTAATTCAACAGCTGATCCAAATGTCATATTTAAGCCATTGGAAGTATGTGAAACGGGTACTTTGAAAATTAAAAAAATCATGATACCTGCACCAATAACTAATAAATTAACAACAATTAAATTAATTCGATACAAACTATTTTCGCTAACTAATAACCAAATGATAATCAAAATAGCTATGACAAGTCCCATAATAATTGAATTTTTAAAATTAAGTAAGGAACTTGAAATACCATTCATTGCTGAAATTGCGTTGACGATCATAACAGCGGTCCAACCAATTAGTTGAATCAAATTGATAAGTGAAAATAAGAGCACACCTGTTGAGCCAAAAGCAACTTTAGTTGACTGAATGGCTGTCTGATGCTTTTTGGCACCAATATAACCAGCAGGTAGTAAGAAGAGACCACAACCAATTAAATGACCAATTAGAATTGCAAGGAAACCTTTAGAAAAGCCAAGTGGAGCTAGTAACATGCCCGTCATAATTTCGGCAATTGAAATGGCCGCACCTAGCCAAAGTAAAAATTGTCCACGTAATTCTTTAGTTTCTGTCATCTTAATCGTCCTCCAATTTAAAATAATGATTTATGGATTGAACTGTTTGTTCAATGTTCGGACTTTTAGCAATCAAGGAAATAACAGCAACTCCCGAAACAGTTGTAGTAGCCAGTTTGGCTAAATTATTTTCTGAAATACCACCAATTGCAACAATCGGGAGTTTACTAATTGATAGTAATTGATTTAAGCCAGCTATTCCGAGAGGCGCAGTCGCATCTGACTTTGATTTTGTAGGAAAGACAGGGCCACTACCAATATAAGCGATACCTGATAATTGATTGGCTTGTTTAATTTGATCGAGTGTTTGACAAGAAAGGCCAATCGCTAATTGACCCGCCGATTGATCTATCACATTTTGAATCTTTTGGTCATTTTGGCCAACGTGAATACCATCTGCTTGAATTTCAAGTGCTAAAGGTAGATCATCATCAATGAAAAAAGGAACTTGGTATTTTGTGCATAACCTCTGACATTCAATTGCGAGTGTCTTTTTTTGTATCCGGGTTAAAGGGGTTAAGAGATTTTTTTCTCTAAATTGGAAACAAGAAATGCCTGATTTTAACGCTCGTTCTAAAGTAGGTAGTAATTGATTGTCGGCGACGTCTTGAGTTCCTGCAATGAAGTAACTTGCTAACCATGATTGATTAAATGTCTTCATTTTGCGTTACCTCACGATATGCCCAATGATTTAATGGCCCGTGACCATGTCCAACGATAATACCGTTGCTAATTGTTGCTTCAACATATTTTTTAGACACTAAGATGGCCGTTTTAATATCTTGTCCTTTGGCAATTTCTGCTGCAATGCAGGCTGAGAGGGTATCACCAGTGCCATGAGTTCGAATTGTATCAATACGTTTCGAGCTCATCCAGAATGAATCGTTATCTTCTAATAATACAAAGTCATTTACGATATTTTCAGAGTTATAATGTCCGCCTTTAATGATGACGTTTTTTGCACCTAATAATTTAATCTTTTTTCCAGCTGCACTCATGTCTTCTTTTGAATTAATGGTCAAGCCAGTTATGACTTCAGCTTCTGGAATATTCGGGGTTACTACCGTGGCTAAAGGAATTAATTCTTCTTTGATTGTAACAACAGCATCCTCAGAAAGAAGTGTGGCACCGCCTTTTGCAACCATGACAGGGTCAACAATTAGGGGACCAAATTGATATTTTTTCAGATTTTTAACGACTACTTTAACGTGTTCTGAATCTGCAAGCATCCCTGTTTTGCATGCTTTAATGGCTAAATCATTTGCAATTGAGGCAAATTGTTCATTAATAATTTTAGCAGGGAGGGGAAGACTGTCTTGCACACCAAGTGTGTTTTGTGCAGTGATTGCGACGAGAACTGTTGCAGCATAGACATGCCGTTCTTGCATCGTTTTTAAGTCAGCTTGCATACCAGCGCCACCACTACTATCGGATCCAGCAATTGAAAGTGCTTGTGGAAAATCAGGCATTATAGGTCTCCTTTCATCGTTATCTGATTAGAAAGTTCATTTATCGTTATTAAATGTAGTTTATCAAGTAGGTTAACAATAAAACTACCTGGTTTTTCGGTAATTAACTCATCAGCAACAAGTTCACCAGTTGTTGCAAAGATAAGGCAGGCGATTCTTGCTGCTTCAAACTCATTATCTTTAGAGACAGCTGCAAACGCAGCAATTAAACTTGAAAGCATATCGCCTGAACCAACATGTGTTTGGAAAAGAGACGTTCCCTGTGTCACAGTTGCAACACGCTTTCCATCAGAAATATAGTCTGTAGGACCACTTAGAACAACCGTACAATTGTACCGTTTGGCTACAATTTTTGCGATTTCTGCTAAATCTGCAGAACCATTTCCTGCATCAATACCTTTTGCTTGCCATTCAACACCAGCTAATGCAGCAATTTCACCAGCATTACCGCGAATAAAATTAAAATGAAAATGCTCAAGCAAGTTTGTAATTACTTTTTGTCGGTAAGGCATGGCAACAGCAACTGGGTCTAGCACAAGTGGGATAGCTAAATCGTTTGCGATTTGACTAACCCTCTCAATGTAAGGTAATTCTGAACTTTTAAATGATCCCATATTGATTGTGGCAGCAGCAGAAATTTGTAACATTTCGGCTGCTTCTTCAATCGCACTGGGCATGATAGGGGAAGCGCCAATTGCGTTGAGTCCATTGGCAACGTCTTGAACCGTGATGTAATTAGAAATGTTGAAAATTACTGGGTTCTCTTCACGAAGTTTATCGAGTAGTTCTAATGGCATAACTTTCTCCTCTTGAGTACACAAAAACCCCACTCTTTGACAAAAAAATTGTAGAGTGGGGTCCTTCTTCACACTTTCCTACGCAAGTTTTGGCTTACAGGTTCGAAGGGATTAGGTTGAAAAAACCTATCTCAGTTCTTCTAAAGAACACCCCTAGTGTACTTATATTTTATTTTTAGATTACAACAAAAGAATAGGCTTTCATTCTTTAAATGTCAATAAATAAAAAAAAAAAAGCTAGCTTATTCTAAAGCTAAGCTAGCTTCTTCCCAATTAGTTTCTGCAGTCTCTATTGCAGTTTGAATAGATTGTAGTTCAGTTTGTAGTTCCTGAAGTTTATCTGCATCACTAAAAATAGTAGGTTGAGACATTTTTTCTTCAAGTTCTGTTTGATGAATTTCTAATTCACTTAATTCAGATTCTAAACGATCAATTTCACGTGTTAATTTACGTTGTTCCTTTTGCGTTTCTTTATTTTGTTGATAATTAGTTGTTGGTTTAACTTCAGGGACTTCTGAAGATGAGGCAATTTCAAGTGCCATTTTTTCGGCTGCGATAGCTTCTAATTCTTCTTTTTTATCAACATAATAATCGTAATCACCCATGTAGTAAGTAGAGCCTTCTTTTGAAACTTCAATAATACTTTCTGCAACTTTATTAATGAAGTAGCGGTCATGAGAAACAAGTAAGACAGTACCATCAAAGTTAGCAATCGCCTTTTCAAGGACTTCCTTACTATCAATGTCTAAATGGTTAGTGGGTTCATCAAAGATTAGGAAGTTATCTTTGTCCATTGCAAGTTTGGTCAAAGCAAGACGCGCTTTTTCACCACCACTTAAATTTGAGACACGTTTCAAAACGTCATCCCCAGAAAATAGAAATCCACCTAATAATGATCGAATATCTGTTTCAGGAGTTGAAGGATGATCATTCCAGAGTTCATCTAAAACAGTATTTTTATCTGTTAATTGATTTTGCTCCTGATCGTAGTAGCCAACATGAACATTAGCGCCAAGGAATGCTTCACCACGAATAAATGGAATTTGGCCTAAGATACTTTTAAGTAAGGTTGATTTTCCCACACCATTCGGGCCAACAATAGCTTGAACTTGATGCTTATGTAAATCAATTGAAACGGGTTCAGATAACACTTTATTATCGTAACCAACAGCTGCCCCGGCAACAGTTAAAACGATATTACCACTCTCATCTGCAGATTTAAAACTAAAACGAGGGGCTTTTTCGTCACCTTCTGGTCGGTCAAGTTTATCTAATTTTTCGAGTTGTTTACGACGACTTTGCGCTCGTTTTGTTGTTGAGGCTCGAACAATGTTTTTATTAACAAAATCTTCGAGTTTTTCAATCTTATCTTGTTGTTTTTCGAAAACTTTCCATTCTTGTTTTAAATTAGCTTCTTTTTTTACAATAAATTGGGAGTAGTTGCCATTGTAGTGAGTCGTTTCATTATGGCTCATATCATAAACTTCTGTCACAATTTTATCTAAGAAGTAACGATCATGAGAGACAATTAAGAGTGCCCCTGTATAAGTCTTCAAATAGCCTTCTAACCAAGTTAGTGTCTCAATATCTAAGTGGTTAGTTGGTTCATCTAAAATTAATAAATCACGTTTTTCTAAAAGTAATTTTGCTAAGGCTAAACGTGTTTTTTGACCACCAGAGAGAGTCCTAATATCGCGATTGAAATCTTCTTCATAAAATCTAAAACCATGTAAAACAGAACGGATTTCTGATTCATAACCATAGCCATTTTTTTCACTGAAATCATGTGAAACTTGATCATAGGTTGATAATAGTTTTTCAAATTTTTCAGAATCTTCTGCATTTTTAGGATCAGCAATTTGGGCTTCTAATGTATGAATTTGGATTTCCATTTTTTTTAAATAATCAAAAACACGACTCATTTCGTCCCAAATCGAACGTTCTGAAGTAACAGTTGTTGTTTGTGCTAAGTAACCGATGGTCATGCCTTTATGTTTAATGATTTGACCAGCATCAGTAGCCTCTTGATCAATAATCATTTTAATTAATGTTGATTTTCCAGCACCATTTCGACCAACTAGGGCTATCCTAGCATCGTCTTTGATATCCATATTTGCATTTTCAAAAAGAACATCTGCGCCAAAATAGCGAGCTGCTTGTTGTACTTGTAACAGAATCAAAATAATTCCACCTTTCTTTTAAAGTGACGATTGAATAATTAATACTAGACTATTCATAAGAATATGAGCAATCATTGACGTTTTGATGTCACCTGTTCGTTTGTAGAGGTAACAGAAAAGTAATCCAATTAAAAAGTAGATAGCTAAATGGCCATCATTATGTGCCAAACTAAATAATAAACTAGAAAGAATTGCGGCAGAAATAGGTGATATGAAACTTGCTAAATTGCCAAAAAAGACTTTTCTAAAAACGAGTTCCTCCATAATGGGAGCACCAAGTGAGACTGCCAACATATAATAAGGATATTTTGTAAAAATAGTCATAATTTCATTTGTATTTTGTGAGGGTACGGTCGTTTTTAAAATGGTGAATGAAATTAATTGAATAACTGTTTGGATTACTAACGTTAGAACGAATCCAAGAATACCCCACGAAATAATTTGTGACCATTTAGAGGAACCATCTATTGTATTTCTAGCACTGAAGTAATGATTTAACCAAATTAACAATATTGCTCCTAAAACATAATCAGCCGTCATTACTGGATAGATAACTGATTTTAAAGAAAATAGTTGATTCAGAATTGTTGGTAAAATAAAGATAACGAGGTAGCCTAATAAAATAGCGATTGAATTTTTACTAGTTGATTTTGACATGAGAACTCCTTTAACTGTAATTAGATAGTCGTGCATTTTTCTAGTGAATAAATTTGTATGATAAGTATAGCATAATTGACTAGATAGCGAATTCAATTCATATTAAAAATTCTATTAAATAAGAGCTGAAATGCTTGCAATTGTTTGAAAAATTGATTATAGTTAATTTTGTGATTAGCACTTAGGAAGATAGAGTGCTAAATAAAAGTGTTGGAGGGATAGAACGTGTTAAAACCATTAGCAGATCGTGTTATTTTAGAAGTAACAAAAGAAGAAGAAACAACAGTAGGCGGGATCGTCTTAGCAAGTAACGTACAAGAAAAACCACAAACAGGAAAAATTGTTGCAGTTGGTGATGGCCGTACGATGGATAACGGTGAAAAAATTGCTGTTGCTGTTAACGTTGGAGAGACCGTTTTATTTGATAAGTATGCTGGCTCAGAAGTTTCATTCGAAGGTAAAGACTACTTAATTGTTCATGAAAAAGATATCGTTGCAACAGTAGACTAATATAAATTTAAATTAAAGATGAGGTGGATTAATTATGTCAAAGGAATTAAAATTTTCTGAAGATGCTCGTTCAGCAATGCTTAGAGGTGTTGACCAATTAGCCAATACCGTTAAATCAACTTTAGGACCAAAAGGCCGTAATGTTGTTTTAGAAGAATCATATGGCTCACCAATTATTACAAATGATGGTGTAACAATTGCTCGTGCGATTGAATTAGAAGACCATTTTGAAAATATGGGTGCTAAATTAGTATCAGAAGTTGCTTCAAAAACGAATGATATAGCTGGTGATGGAACGACAACTGCTACTGTTTTAACACAAGCTATCGTCACTGAAGGTATGAAGAATGTGACAGCAGGTGCTAACCCTGTTGGGATTCGTCGTGGTATCGAAACTGCTACAAAAGCAGCCGTTGCTGAATTACATGAATTATCACACAAAGTTGAAACAAAAGAAGATATTGCTCAAATTGCTTCTGTATCTTCAGCTAATGAAGAAATTGGTGCTTTAATTGCTGACGCTATGGAAAAAGTTGGTAATGATGGCGTTATTACAATTGAAGAATCAAAAAGCATCGATACATCATTAGATGTCGTTGAAGGGATGCAATTTGATCGAGGTTACTTGTCACAATATATGGTAACTGATAACGATAAAATGGAAGCTAACTTAGAGACACCATATATTTTAGTAACGGATAAGAAAATTTCTAATATTCAAGAAGTCTTACCATTATTACAATCTATTGTGGAACAAGGTCGCCCATTGTTAATCATCGCCGATGATGTTGATGGGGAAGCTTTACCAACATTAGTATTGAATAAAATTCGTGGTACATTTAACGTTGTTGCAGTCAAAGCACCTGGATTTGGTGATCGTCGTAAAGCGATGCTTGAAGATATTGCCATCGTTACTGGTGCAACAGTGATTACTGATGAACTTGGTTTACAATTGAAGGATACAACAATTGAACAATTAGGTTCAGCTGGTAAAGTTAATATTACAAAAGAAAACACAGTTATTGTTGAAGGTTCTGGTGATAAAGCTAAAATTACAGAACGTGTTGGTTTGATTAAAAAACAAATCGATGAAACGACGTCTGAATTTGATCGTGAAAAATTACAAGAACGTTTGGCAAAATTATCTGGTGGGGTTGCTGTCATCAAAGTTGGTGCTGCAACTGAAACAGAATTAAAAGAACGCAAATACCGTATTGAAGATGCTTTGAATGCGACACGCGCTGCTGTCGAAGAAGGATTCGTTGCCGGTGGTGGTACTGCATTTGTTAACGTTATTAGTAAAGTTGCTGCACTTGAAGCAGTTGGCGATGAATTAACGGGTATCAAGATTGTTCAACGTGCTTTGGAAGAACCAGTACGCCAAATTGCAAAGAATGCTGGACTTGAGGGTTCAGTTATTGTTGAAAAACTAAAATCAGAAAAACCTGGTATTGGTTTTAACGCAGCAACAAATGAATGGCAAGATATGATTGAAGTTGGGATTGTTGATCCAACTAAAGTGACACGCTCAGCATTGCAAAATGCAGCTAGTGTCTCAGCCTTATTATTAACAACTGAAGCAGTTGTTGCAGATAAACCAGAACCAGTATCTGCAGCTGATCCACAACAAATGCCTGGTGGTATGGGCGGTATGATGTAACCCATTTGTCATAAAAAATGATGAAAATTTAAGAGCTATTAATCCGTGTTATTCTGGGATTAGTAGCTCTTTTTTTATGCTGAAAATAAAGTTTGTTTGCAGTATTGTATATTTAAAAATAAACGAGTAAAATAGAGTGAATTCGGTGAATAGAAATTAGTAATTAAAATAACTATTCAGTAAAATAAATGCGCTGTTTTGGCATCATTTATGAATGGATTTTTAAATATAGAACATAAGGGGTAAAGAGAAATGCGTCGTTATTTAAAGAGACTTTTAATTGGGAAGCCATTAAAATCTTCTGAAGAAGGAGATCAACAATTATCAAAATTTAAGGCATTAGCGCTCTTATCGTCAGATGCACTCTCATCTGTGGCGTATGGTACGGAACAAATTGTTACCGTTTTAGTGGGCTTTTCAGCAATGGCAATCTGGTATTCATTACCAATTGCATTGTTAGTCTTAGTTTTATTGGCTTCAATTACAATTTCGTATCGCCAAATTATCCATGCTTATCCTAAGGGTGGAGGCGCGTATGTTGTCTCAAGTAAAAACTTAGGTAAAAATGCTGGATTAATTTCTGGTGGATCGCTTTTAATTGATTATATGTTGACAGTAGCGGTTAGTGTTTCCGCAGGGACTGAGGCATTGATTTCTGCGGTACCTTCGTTATATGGACATCAAGTAGCAATCTCAGTGGTTATTATTATTTTGGTAATGGCAATGAACTTACGAGGCTTGCGGGAATCAGCTTCATTCTTAACTATTCCTGTTTATCTTTTCGTGGTTATGATTATATTGATGTTACTAGTTGGTGGTTATAATATTATGACAGGTCAAGTACCTTACCACGCAACAGCTGCTGTGGGTACGGCCGTTCCTGGAATTACACTAGCCTTACTTTTGAAAGCATTCTCATCGGGATCATCTTCATTAACTGGTGTTGAAGCAATTAGTAATGCAGTGCCTTTCTTCAAAAAACCACATGCTAAAAATGCTGCTGCTACTTTAACAATTATGGCGACGCTTTTGGCAGTCTTCTTTGGTGGAATAACATTCTTAAACTATTGGTATGGCATTATTCCTACTGAAAAAGTAACTGTTCTTTCACAAATTGCACAAACAACATTTGGACAAGGTATTTTGTATTACGTTTTCCAATTTTCAACAGTATTGATTTTAGTATTAGCTGCAAATACAGGTTTCTCGGCATTTCCAATTTTAGCGTTTAATTTAGCTAAAGATAAATTTATGCCTCATTTGTATATGGATAAAGGTGATCGATTAGGCTACTCTAACGGAATTATCACGTTAGCGGCCGGATCAATTATTTTAACATTTATATTTAATGGATCAACGTCATTATTAATTCCATTATATGCGGTAGGTGTGTTTATTCCGTTTACGTTGTCTCAGACAGGGATGATTGTAAAATGGTATCATGATCGCCCAAAAGGTTGGATTATGAAAGCCTTTTACAATTTCTTAGGGGCCTTTATCTCATTTAGTATTTTGTTGATTCTCTTTAGATATCGCTTATCAACAGTATGGCCATTCTTTATTATCATGCCAGTTATGTATATTATATTCTATAAAATAAATGATCATTACAATAAAGTTGCCGAACAATTACGTTTAACAGAAGAAGCAGAAATTCATGATTACGATGGCTCCACAGTTATCGTGTTAGTTAGTTCTGTAACGCATGTTACAACGGGTGCAATTAATTATGCACGTTCAATTGGTGACTACGTAATTGCAATGCACGTTTCTTTCGATACAAATCCGGAAAAAGAACATGAAACGGAACGTGAATTTAAAGAACGTTTCCCTGGTGTTCGTTTTGTTGATTTACATTCGTCATATCGTTCAATTGCTTCACCTGTTGTGAAATTTACAGATGTTATTGCTAAGAATGCCGCTGCTCGTAACTTCACAACGACAGTCTTAGTACCACAGTTTGTTCCAAGAAAACCATGGCAAAATATTCTTCATAATCAAACGAGTTTAAGATTGAGAACGGTCTTAAATTCTCGCGAGAATATTATTGTTGCAACATATAATTATCATTTGAAAAAATAAACATTGAAAAGTATCAATTAAATTTAATTGATACTTTTTTTGTATTTATTTAACAACGTGGTATAGTTAAGACTACTATGACAGAATATTTTTAAGGAGAGATATCAAAATGTTTCCAATTATCGTAGCATTTTTCGCAACAGCGCTTATCTCCGCGTTGCTAACTCCCGTTATTAGACTATTTTCAATTAAAATTGGAGCAGTCGATGTTCCAAATAATAGACGAGTAAATAAGGTTTCAATGCCTACAATGGGTGGATTAGCCATTTTTATAGCTTTTAACTTTACGAATTTTTTTATTTTAAAAAATCAATATCCAATAAAAATGTTAGTGACACTGTTTGTTGCTGAATTGGTAATTATTATCACCGGTGTTTTAGATGATAAGTTTGAATTAAAACCACGCCAAAAGATGTTTGGCATCACAGTTGCCGCCTTGATCGTCTACTTTTTTTCAAATATGCGAATGACGACATTCACTTTACCTTATTTTGGTATTATTAATTTAGGATGGATGAGTTTCCCTATTACAATTATTTGGATTTTAGCTATTACAAATGCTATTAATTTAATAGACGGATTAGATGGCTTAGCAACTGGGGTTTCCATTATTGATTTATTTACAAGTGGTTTGGTAGGCTATTTCTTTTTAGTTAATACAAATAGTTATATTGCAATTATGATGTTTACGCTGGTTGCTGCTCTGATTGGATTTTTGCCATATAATTTCTTTCCAGCTAGAATCTACTTAGGGGATACAGGCGCGTTATTTATTGGATTTATGATTTCAGTATTCTCTTTATCTGGACTTAAAAATGCAACTTTTATTTCTATTATTGTGCCTGTTTTAATATTGGGTGTACCAATTACGGATACTGTTTATGCAATGTTACGCCGGATTTTAAATAAAAAGCCTATCTCTCAAGCAGACAAACATCATTTACATCATCGTTTGATGCAAATGGGGTTAACGCATCGACAGACAGTATTAGTTATATATGGCATTGCGTTAATTTTTTCATTTATTTCATTACTTTATCCAATATCATCAATTTGGGGTTCAATACTAATGTCAGTTGCGACATTAGTGGGACTAGAACTATTCGTAGAGTCCATCGGATTAGTTGGATCTAAACGAAAGCCACTGCTAAATTGGATTAAAAGAATTGTTAAAACGATGACTTCAAAAAAATAGATAGTAAAAAGGATGTCCAGTAATTGGGCATCCTTTTTACTTAACTTGAATTTCATTATATAAATCTTGGCCTAATTTAAAAGTTATTTGGTTATTGAGTAGGTTGATTAGTTGATCTTGTAAGGTTAATATCAAATTTTTATCAACTGCTAAAGTTATTTCTACTGTTTCAAGATAGGTTGTGTGTTGGATTATAATTGAATTTTTTTCAAGATAATTTTCAAGTTTTCCAACATTTTGGTAAGCAATTTGGCAAATAAGTTCGGTTTGTAAAATACGTTCAACGATACCAATTTGTTCAATCGTCTGCGAAGCAGCATTACTATAAGCACGGATTAAACCACCAGCACCTAGCTTAATACCACCAAACTTTCGACTAACAACGATACAAATATTTTTAAGCTGATTTTTTTTAATAACTTCTAGAATGGGAACACCAGCCGTTCCAGAGGGTTCACCATCATCGCTTTGACGTTGGATTTCAGACTCAGTACCAAATGTGTATGCAAAACAGTGATGTCTTGCTTTAGGTTCTAATTTCTTGACTGATTCAATAAAAGCAACTGCATCAGATTCTGTCGCGATTCGAGTGACACGACAAATGAAGGAAGACTTCTTTTCAATTAATGTGGCTAAACCAGATTCTTTAATTGTTAAATAATTTTTTGACATAATTAAGGTTCCTTTGCGTATTTAAACTTATTGAAGGGATTGAGGAGAATGACACTTTCAAGTTTGTATGGTCGTTTAATAACTGATTCAGAAATTGACGAAACTATTAATTTAGATGAACTTACGTCGTACCCAGGAATTAGTATTGAAGATAAACAATTAATCTGTCGCAGATGCCTTTCACAACTTAATTTAAAGGAAAATAAATTACAAGGTGACCGGTACTATTGTTCATACTGTATGATATTAGGACGTATTTCAACTACGACTACACTTTATACTATACCTGAACCCAACTTGTTTTCAACTCAAAAAGGGAGTCCATTGACGTGGAATGGAGAATTAACGACTAGCCAAGAAATATGTGCTAATGAAGTGAAACAAATTTTTAAAAATTCGGGTGCCCGGCATTTACTGTGGGCGGTAACCGGCGCTGGTAAAACAGAAATGCTATTCAAAGGTATTGAAGCTGCTATTATGGATGGTAAGCGCATCTGTTTAGCATCACCACGGGTCGATGTTTGTATTGAATTATTTCCGAGATTGCAGGCAGCATTTCAAAATATTGATATTTGTTTGCTGCACGGAAAGACAACGGAACCATACCGTTATACCCAACTAGTCATCTGTACAACACATCAATTGTTAAGATTTCATAAAGCGTTTGACGTTATGATAGTTGATGAGGTAGATGCCTTTCCATATGCACAGAATCAATTACTGCTTCAAGCAACAACACAAGCAACTAAACAAAAAGGGGCAAGTTTATTTTTAACGGCAACCCCAAGTGAGGATCTGTTAAAGGAGGTTCGCTTAAAACAATTAACGGTTAGTTATTTACCAATACGCTTTCATGGTCAATTATTGCCTGAAATTAAAATTAAATTTGAAAAAGCGTGGGAAAAGAATTTAAAAAAAGGACGTTTACCCAAAAAATTAACACTGAAAATGACAGAGTGGCTAAAACGTAAGGATCCATTTTTAATTTTTGTGCCGAAAATTTGGTTATTGGAACCAGTAATGGAAGCATTTAAAAAGAAGTTTCCTAATTTAAAGGGGGACACTGTTTATTCTGAAGATCCAGATAGACTAGATAAAGTTAAGGCAATTAGAACAGGCGAACTACGGTATCTAATCACAACAACAATTTTAGAACGTGGTGTGACATTTGCTAATCTGGATGTTTTTGTTCTGGGTGCAGATGATAAAACTTTTTCAACGGCAGCGTTAGTTCAGATTGCTGGCAGAGTGGGACGTAATGTCAATCGTCCGTTTGGTGACGTTATCTTTTTATGTTGTGACTACACGATTTCAATAAAAAAGGCAGTTGGACAAATAAAAACGATGAATCGTAAAGCAAGGAAATTAAAGATATGAGAAACTGTCAGATTTGTCATAATACATTTAGTCAAAAATTAACGCTAGCATTTATATTATCGACTAAACCTTATGAAAAAAAGATAGTTTGTAAGAGATGCCAGGAGCAGTTACGATTGATTAATACTCAGTTAGCCTGTAGAGGATGCGGTCGAGAACAAAATAGGCCACAATTATGTGCGGATTGTAAGAAATGGCAACTTATTTATCCTAATTTAAATTTTCAGAATCAAGCGTTGTACATTTATAATGATTTTATGAAAGATATCATTAAAAATTATAAGTTTAATGGTGATTATCAGCTGAGAACTATTTTTCAAGTACAATTAAAGCACAAAATAGAAACAATTGATTTTGATTACCTCGTGGTGATACCTGTTGATTCTGAAACGTTAAATAATCGAGGATTTAATCAAGTCTGTGGTCTTTTAGATATTAAGCATGATCATTTTTTAGTGCGAAATAATACGGTTAAAGAAAAACAATCGCATAAAAATAGGCAACAAAGGCTTGAATTAATTCAACCGTTTGAACTTAGTCCAGATTGCCCAGATTTATCGGATAAAGTTGTTTTGATTGTGGATGATATTTATACTACCGGCCGAACACTATTTTATGCCCATATTTTGTTAGCACAAAATGCTAAAAGCATTAAGAGTATTACCCTTGCAAGATAATGAACAATAGGTACAATTTTTAAATAAATTAGTATGATATATTTAAGCAAAAGTTAAAATGACTGTTAACGATTACAATGGCGTTTTAAATAGATTTGTTAAGGGATATCATTTGTAAATTTAAGTCTATTCGCTTATAATTAAATCAAGCGGTAAGGTAATTAATAGTTTCGTTACCTGCTGTAGATTGAAGGGAGAGTTTATTATGTTAAAATACAATATTCGCGGTGAAAATGTTGAAGTTACAGATGTTACTAGAGATTATGTTGAAAAGAAATTATTTAAATTAGAAAAATACTTTACTGATACATCTAATTCAACGGCCCATGTTAATTTAAAAGTTTATTCAGATAAAACGGCCAAAGTTGAAGTGACAGTTCCGATGCCTTCTCTCGTCCTTCGAGCTGAAGAAACATCACAAGATTTACTTTCAAGTGTTGATCTTGTGACTGATAAATTAGAACGTCAAATTCGCAAATATAAAACTAAAATTAATCGCCAATCAAGAGGCAAGGGAATTAAAGATATTGAAATTCGTAATGAAATTGCTGATGAAGAATCAGATTCTATTGATGAAGTAAGCAAATTTGATGTTGTTCGGACAAAGCATGTTTCTTTAAAACCAATGAATAGTGAAGAAGCTATTTTACAAATGGATATGTTGAGCCATAACTTCTTTATTTACGAAGATGCTGATACAGAGGGTATTAACATTGTTTACAAACGTAAAGATGGTCGCTATGGTTTAATTGAAGCTGAAGATTAAACTAACCTTGAAAAGCCTGTTGAGTAAGTTAACTACTCAGGGCTTTTTTGTTATTTTAGTTTAAAATTTATTGATTTAGTGATACTATAAAAAATGATATTATAATTAAAAATAATTCAATAAATGTGTTTGATATATAAGGGGAAAAGCTAAATGGCAAATGTATTAAGACAATGGGTTGAAAGTGATAATCGTGAATTAAGAAAACTAGGCAAAATAGCCGATAATATTGAAAATATGGCCGACGAGATGGCTTTATTATCTGATGATGAACTAAAAGCTAAAACACCTGCTTTTAAAGCAAGATATCAAGAAGGTGAAACGCTTGATGATCTTTTACCAGAAGCATTTGCAGTGGTACGAGAAGCCGCAAAACGTGTGTTAGGACTATACCCATTCCGTGTGCAAATGATTGGTGGAATGGTTTTAAATAATGGTGATATTGCGGAGATGAAAACTGGTGAAGGTAAAACTTTAACAGCTACTATGCCCGTTTATTTAAATGCAATTTCAGGTCTAGGTGTTCATGTTGTTACTGTTAATGAATATTTATCAAGCCGTGATGCAACAGAAATGGGCGAATTATATTCATGGTTAGGTTTAACTGTCGGATTGAATATTAACGAAAAAACAGCTGAAGAAAAGCGCGAAGCCTACGCAGCTGATATTACCTATTCAACAAATAGTGAATTAGGCTTTGATTACTTACGTGATAACATGGTTGTTTATCGTGAAGATATGGTTCAAAGACCTTTAAACTATGTTATCGTCGATGAAGTTGATTCAATTTTGATTGATGAAGCTAGAACACCGTTGATTATTTCTGGTCAAGCTGAAAAGACGACTGCCATGTATGTTCGTGCAGATCGTTTTGTTAAAACGTTAACTGAAGAAGAAGACTATAAAATTGATCTTGAATCAAAATCAATTTCATTAACCGAAGAAGGAATTCGTAAAGGTGAAAAATATTTTGGACTAGATAATTTATATGATACAGATAATACAATTTTGACTCATCATTTGGATAATGCATTACGGGCTAATTTTGTTATGCTACGTGATAAAGATTATGTTGTACAAGATGGTGAAGTTATGATTGTTGATCAATTTACTGGTCGTATTATGGAAGGTCGTCGTTATTCTGATGGTGTTCATCAAGCTATCGAGGCTAAAGAACATGTTGAAATTGAAGACGAAACTAAAACAATGGCTAACATCACTTACCAAAATTTCTTTAGAATGTACAAGAAATTATCTGGTATGACGGGTACTGCTAAAACTGAAGAAGAAGAATTCCGTGAAATTTATAATATGGAAGTTGTTCAAATTCCAACGAATAAACCTATTATTCGTGATGATAAAGCAGATTTATTGTATCCATCTTTAAATAGCAAATTTAAAGCTGTCATTGCTGATATCAAAGAACGCCATGAAGCTGGTCAACCTATGTTGATTGGTACTGTAGCAGTTGAAACGTCAGAATTATTGGCACAAATGTTAGATGATGCTGAAATTCCACATGCTGTCTTAAATGCTAAAAATCATGAACGTGAAGCTGAAATCATTTTAAATGCTGGACAACGTGGTGCTGTTACCATAGCTACGAATATGGCCGGACGTGGAACTGATATTAAATTAGGCCCTGGCGTTAAAGAAATTGGTGGATTAGCTGTTATTGGTACAGAACGCCATGAATCTCGTCGTATTGATAATCAACTTCGTGGCCGTGCTGGCCGTCAAGGGGATGATGGGATGACACAATTCTATCTTTCTTTGGAAGATGATTTGATGTTACGATTCGGTTCAGAACGTATTAAGAGCTTCTTAGAACGTATGAACATTACTGAAGATGACGCTGTTATCCAAAGTCGTATGATTACAAAACAAGTTGAATCAGCACAAAAACGTGTCGAAGGTAATAACTATGATACACGTAAAAATGTTTTACAATATGATGATGTTATGCGTGAACAACGTGAGGTTATTTATAACCAGAGACAACAAATTATTATGGAAGAAAAAACATTAAAACCTGTTATTATGCCTATGATACAACGTACTGTTAATCATATTGTTCAGATGCACACGCAAGGTGACCAAAATGAATGGAATTTACAAGCTATTGTAGATTTTGCTGTCTCTTCAATGGTTAATGAAGACAGTATCTCATTGGCAGATTTAGAAGGTAAAGATGCTAACCAAATCGAAGCCTACTTGGTCGACCGCGCTGAAAAGAACTATGAAATTAAAGAAGATCAATTAGTTGATGCAGCACAAATGCTTGAATTTGAAAAAGTGGTTGTGTTACGTGTTGTTGATGATAAATGGACAGCGCATATTGATGCAATGGATCAACTTCGTCAGTCTATTGGACTACGTGGCTACGGACAATTAAACCCTCTAGTTGAATACCAATCAGATGGATTTAGAATGTTCGAAGAAGTCGTTGGAGCAATAGAATTTGAAGTGACACGTTTATTTATGAAAGCTGAAATCAGACAAAATATTAAACGTTAATCAAAAAGTTAATCAGAGAACATTATTAAAGAGTCACTTCCGAATTCGATAGAGTTTGAAGGTGACTCTTTTTAGTAAATTAAGGAGAAAATTGATGGAATTAAGCGATTATAGGAAACAAATTAATGAAATGGAACAAAAAATAACTAACTTCAGGGGGTCTCTTTGACTTAGAGACGCTGAATGAACGTATTTCTGAAAATGAAGAACGAATGGCTAACCCAGATTTTTGGAATCACCAAGAAGAAGCACAAAAAGTTATTGACGAAAACAATCAATTAAAAGGTAAATATGATGCGTTTCATGATTTAGAGAGTAAGGTATCAGAATTACAAGTCATGCTTGAATTATTACAAGAAGAAAATGATAATGATATGCTAATAGAATTTGATGACTTGTTTAACGAGACAAAAAAAGCACTCGACAAGTATCAATTACGATTATTATTGAATGAACCTTATGATAGCAGAAATGCTATTTTAGAAATCCATCCAGGTGCAGGAGGTACCGAATCTCAGGATTGGGGATTAATGTTACTTAGAATGTATACGAGATGGGCTGAAAAAAGTGGGCTAATCGTCGAAACAGTAGATTATCAATCTGGCGATGAAGCGGGATTGAAAAGTGTGACGCTTCTTATTAAGGGAGTAAACGCGTATGGTTATCTTAAGAGTGAAAAAGGGGTGCATCGATTAGTTCGTATTTCACCTTTTGATGCTGCTGGTCGACGCCACACGTCTTTTGCATCTGTTGATGTGATGCCAGAGTTGGATGATTCAGTCGAAATAGAATTAAATCAAGATGATATCAGAATGGAAGTATTTAGATCATCCGGAGCTGGTGGACAACATATTAATAAAACATCTTCAGCAGTTAGATTAATTCATATTCCAACAGGGATAGTAACTTCGAGCCAAGCGCAGCGGTCACAATTTCAAAATAGGGCAACGGCTGAAAGTATGATGAAATCTAAGTTATATCAACTTGAAATGGAAGCAAAAGAAAAAGAACGTGCTGCCATTCAAGGTGAACAAATGGATATTGGATGGGGGTCGCAGATTCGATCATATGTGTTCCACCCATACTCAATGGTTAAGGATCATCGTTCCGATTTTGAGACTGGTAATGTTCAAGCGGTAATGGACGGTGATATAGATGGATTTATTAATGCTTATTTACAGTGGAAATTAAAAAATGAAAATCCAAGTTAAAAAATGAAACTTAATTGTAAGACTACTGCAATATAAAGGTAAATAATCATGCTATAATGAAAATGTTATGAAAATAGACACAGGAGGATTCACTGTTTGATAGAATTTAAAAATGTATTTAAACAATATTCTGATGATATTATTGCAAGCAATGATATTAATCTTCGAATTGACCAAGGTGAATTCGTATATGTGGTTGGACCTAGTGGTGCCGGAAAGTCGACATTTATAAAAATGATGTACCATGAAGAACAAGCAACATCTGGTGAAATCACAGTAAATGATTTTCATTTAGAAACGATGAAACCAAAAGAAGTACCATTTTTACGAAGAGATTTAGGAATTGTATTCCAAGATTTCAAATTATTACCTCGTTTAACAATTTTTGAAAATATTGCATACGCGTTAGAAGTTATTGAAAAAGAACCTGCAGAAATTAAAGAACGTGTTGATTACGTGCTAGATCTTGTTGATTTGTCTGACAAGGCGGATAAATTTCCGGAAGAATTATCTGGTGGTGAACAACAAAGAATTGCGATTGCACGTGCAGTTGCAAATAAACCAGAAGTCTTAATTGCTGATGAACCAACGGGGAATTTAGACCCTGAAACGTCAGATGATATTATGTCAATTTTAGAAAAAGTTAATGAACAAGGGACAACAGTTATCATGGCAACTCATAATAGTATTATTGTGAACAAATATCCACATCGTTTGTTGGCTATTGAAGATGGCCGTATTGCCCGAGATGAAGAAGGAGGAAAATACGGTTATGAAAATGAGAACGTTTAGGCGTCATTTTGGTGAAAGTATTAAGAGTTTACGTCGTAATGGATGGATGTCTGTTGCTGCTATTAGTGCTGTTACTGTAACGTTAATTTTGGTTGGGGTGTTACTTTCAATCTTAATGAACGTAAATAAATTAGCATCTGATGTTGAGAACGATGTTCAAGTCAGAGTGTTTGTTGAACGAAAGACAACAAAGAATCAACAGGCTGATTTGAAAAAGAAACTTGAAAGTTATTCAGAAGTTAAAAAAGTTACTTTTTCAAGTAAAAAGGAGCAATTACAACAAGTTGTTGGTAGTTATGGTAATGAATTTAAGTTATTTGGTGGGGATGATAATCCACTATATGATACATTTGATGTTCAAACTAAAAAACCAAAACAAACTGAGCAAATTGCAAAACGTGCTAAAAGTTTAGATTATGTAAATGATGCTAGTTTTGGGGGCACATCTGCTAAAAAACTATTTAAAGTAGTTGGTAATATCCAAAAATGGGGTATGATTATTAGTGCTTTACTCCTCTTTGTTGCAGTATTCTTAATTTCTAACACGATTAGAATCACAATTTTATCTCGAAGAAATGAGATTGGAATTATGCGTCTAGTAGGTGCGACGAATGGATTTATCAGATGGCCGTTTTTACTTGAAGGTGCATGGACTGGGCTTTTAGGTGCTATCATTCCAATTATTTTAGTTGATTTTGGCTATATTTGGATTTATAACGGTTTACAAGTTTCGTTGGCATCAACTAGTTATCAATTATTAACACCAGGAACTTTCTTGGCAGAAATTGATTTATTATTAGTGTCAATCGGGATAATTATTGGTGCTTTAGGATCGTTCGTTTCAATGCGTCGTTTCCTTAAAATTTAATTAAATTTTAAAAGACTGATTTTGCTAAATGCAAAATTCAGTCTTTTTTGTTATTATGATTATCTTTTTTGAATCATGACAAAGCATGATATAATTTGAGTACTATATATTAAAGAAAATAGGTGCATTTATGGTAACGCTTAAAATTATTGGAAACTTTTTCATGCAACCAACGCTTTGGTTAGCAATTATACTGATTTATGGTATGTATACACGAAGAATTAAAAAAGAGAGACAAGCATTTAGAACAGCTGTCGATAGTGATTTTTATGAGGGACGTCATGCAATAAAAGTAGGCTTTATTTTTAGTATTATTGGATCAATGTTACTATTTGGACTAGGTGTTATGTTGCCTATTAACTGGGTAGTTATTTATGCTATTTTTATGATTTTAGGACTACTACTATACCCAGTATTTGATGCTATCTTTCCGCTATTTATTATATCGGGACTAGTATATGGGATGACTAAATCTCAATTAAGTAATTTTGAAATATTTAAATATGAAGAATTTCACGTTGAATTTACGACAGGGATTCTACTGATAGGGACAGTCATTTTATTTATAACTGCTTGTGCGCTGTATTTATTCAGAAATAGTCCCTTATCGCCGAACACACAGTCAGGTAAACGAGGGCGAAATATATCGTCGTTTAGTATGAAGGATCTGTATCTGGTGCCACTTGTAATTCTAACACCGGGTGATCAATTCCATAGTGTACTCTCTTGGTGGCCAATTATTCATATAGCAGGTACAGAATTTAACATCATTATTTTACCATTAATTGTTGGGCTATCATTACGTATCTATAAAGAAATACCAAGAGTAGCTATCAAATTTATAAAAAAACAATACTTATATTTAGCTTTTATAGGGACAGGTTTAGCGATAATGGCTATATTTATACCAATAATGGGGATATATGGATTAATTGTTCTATTAGTTGCGTATTGTATCAGCCAATATATGATCAAACGCCATGATAATAAACAAGAAAAATGGTTTGCAGAATCCAATGAAGGAATATTAATTGTAGGGGTACGCCCAGGTACGCCAGCTTCAAAGATGGACGTAGAGGTTGGTGATGTGGTCGTTCAATGTAATGGCATTGAAGTTAGAAACGAAACCGAATTGTATGAAGCATTACAGAGTAGCTCAACGTATTGTCGATTAAAAATTAGGACATTTAGTGGAGATACAAAAATAACAGAAAGTGCGATATTTTCAGACTCACCATATGAAATAGGGTTAGTCATAATTAAATAAATTTAGTTATCAGGGGGATAAATAATGAAAAAAATTTTAGTTGTAGATGATGAACCAGCAATTGTTACGCTGTTAACGTATAATCTAGAAAATGCGAACTATGAAGTGCATGTAGCAATAGATGGGCCTAGTGCATTTAAAAAAGCAACAGAACAAAATTTTGATTTCATTATTCTCGATTTGATGCTGCCTGGTTACGATGGTATCGAAGTTACAAAAAAATTAAGACAAGAAAAAGTAAAAACGCCAATAATCATTTTAACGGCTAAAGATGATGAATTGAATAAAATAATTGGTTTAGAAATTGGTGCAGACGATTATATGACTAAACCGTTTAGTCCAAGAGAAGTAATAGCAAGAATTAAGGCTATTTTGAGACGTACTGAACATGACTCATCTAAGGATGAACAAATTGATAATGAAGTGAGAGAATTTAAAGATTTTAAAATTGATTTTTCTAACTATTCAGTTTATAAAAATGATGAAAAAGTTGCATTAACACCAAAAGAGTTCGAACTTTTAGTATATTTTATTAAACGAACAGGACGTGTGCTAAGTAGAGAAAAGTTATTGAGCGGTGTTTGGGGATACGATTATGAAGGGCAAACAAGGATGATAGATATGCATGTGAGCCATTTACGCGAAAAATTAGAAGTAGATGCTAAAAACCCCCTATATTTAAAGACAGTTCGAGGATTTGGCTATAAGTTTGAGGAGAATAAATGAAACAAAAACTAAAATGGATAATTACGACGTTAATCTTGTTGCTAAATTTAACATTTAGTATGACACTTCTATGGGATGTATCCGGGAAACTTTTTAGTAAGAATAGTATTATTGGAGTAAGTGTGTTGAGTTTGATTGAAATAGCTATACTTTATAAAATAGCATCTAAAGCAGGTGCTGAGTCCGAATTAATGGCTAATATATTGAATAGTTTAGTCAATAAAGGAGATTCTTATCATGTATTACTAGATACAGATAGTCCCAATTTTGAATTATCGAAAGCCATTAATCGTGTTGAAAGTTATCAAAAGAAAAGAAATATTCACTATCAGGTACAAAATAATAACTATCTAAAATTAATTGAACATTTGACAGTTGGGGTTATGCAAATTGATCATAAAAGACAAGTACTAGTCGTAAATGATATGATTTCTAAATTATTAGGCCAACAGATAGAAAGTAAGCAACATTCATATATTGATGATATTAAAACATACAAATTGAGTGGACTAATTGAAAAAGCCATTAAAACACAAGATAAGCAAAGAGATGAAGTTGAAATTGCCAATACAAACAGAGTGGTTGATGCAACGGTCGTCTATATAGCAAATAACAATGTAGAATTTCAAGTAATCGTAATTTTATATGATATAACTGAGCTGAAATTATTAGAGAAAATGCAAAATGAATTTGTCGGAAATGTGAGTCATGAATTGAAAACACCAGTAACAGCAATTAAAGGATTTGCTGAAACTCTTTTAGAAGAATCTGTTGATTCAAGTACAACTAACAAATTTTTAAATATTATTTATGACGAAAGTGAAAAATTAGAAGTATTAATTCAAGAGATATTAAAATTAGCAAAAGGGCAAAAACCCAAAGAAAATATTTCGAGTTTCAATTTAGATGCTATGATAAATTATGAGTTAGATTTATTAAGTAGTACTATTAAAAGTAAAAATTTAATAGTAGACAAGAGAATAACAAAAGATCTTTATGTAAAGTTTGATAAAAATAAGATAGCCACTATCTTAGGTAATTTATTGCAAAACGCTGTTAAATATAATGTTGATAATGGGCGTATGGTAGTTGAAGTAGGCAAAATAAAGACAAGATTTTTTATAGCAGTATCAGATACTGGTATTGGTATTTCAAATCAAGACAAAAAAAGAATATTTGAACGTTTCTATAGAGTAGATCCGTCTAGAAATAAACAAATAGAAGGTAATGGGCTTGGCCTCGCTATTGTGCAGGAACTAGTGACATCAATGGGTGGAGAGATTAGTGTGAAAGATTCGAATGATAAGGGGACTGAAATTACGATTTATTTGTAATATTAAGAGATATTCACATAAATAGACTTGACCAAGAAAAAGAAAGCTGATATATTTAATAAGTGCTATTGAGGCGATAATGAATATCGCAAATAA
>NZ_JBXAYI010000008.1:0-31103 GCF_056782235.1 Dellaglioa sp. CoH-55-MRSF-7 | reverse complement strand
ATACTGGGATAAAGCCATTTAGAAACATATTAAATTTTATATTATTTCATCCGTCAACTTGACAGGGCCTAGTACATTGTTGAAACTTTTTTTCATTATTTAATGTATCGAACTGCGGTACCATATGCGGCAACTGATTGCATATCTTGACCAATTGAACCGGAATCAAAACGCATCATAACAACTGCATCAGCACCCATGCTTACTGCATTGTCGCGTAAACGATCAATAGCAGTATCTCTTGATTCAGCCATCATTTCTGTGTAGGCCTTAATTTCGCCACCGACAATATTTTTAAGACTGGCACCAATGTTTTTGATAACATTTTTAGATTGTGTTGTAAGGCCAAAAACTTCCCCAATTACTTCATATTCTCTACCCGGAATACTTTCCGTTGTAACGACTAGAATTTTATCTGACATCTATAAAACCTCCCTTTATTAGTATCTTCATAGTAACATAGTTACTTTATAAGAGACTGCAGATTTGAACTGATTATTTTGTCTCTTGGAGGACTTTAATTGTTTTAACTTTAACATTAGTTGTAGGTTTATCACTTGAATTAACTGCAACTGCGGCAATTTTATCAACAACATCCATCCCTTTGATAACTTGACCAAAGACAGTATAAGTACCATCAAGTGAAGGTGTGCCACCATTTTTGTATGCATCAATAATTTTTGACGGTGTGCCATCTTTAATATCAGCACTGGTACTTACATCTTGGTTATTTTGAACAATGTAGAATTGACTACCAATTGAATCAGGTTCTGACGTTTGTGCCATCGCTAAAGCACCACGGATGTGGTAAAGGTTACTTGAAATTTCAGCACCGAATGTATGACCATAAATACTTTCGCCACCAGTACCATCCCCTTTAGGATCGCCACCTTGAATCATAAATTCGTTAATAACACGATGGAAGAGGGTATTATTATAGTACCCTTTTTTACTATGAGTAATAAAATTCTTCACAGCTTTTGGTGCATATTCCGGGAATAATTTGATTTTGATATTTCCCTTTGTTGTCTGAATATCTACGACAGCTTCTTTTTTTGTTACTTTTGAACTAAGTTGTGGTAGTTCAACGTTTGACGCTACACTTGATGAAGAAGTAGTAGTTTCCGTATCATTTGTTGTTTCTGCATTTTGATGGTAGAAGAAGAACCCAATTCCCCCAAGAATAATGATAATAATTACTGCAATTAAACCAATCATTTTTTTGTTTTTCATATTAACCCCAAACTTTCTTTATTTAATTACTCTAGTTTAACGTACGAGGTAGAAGTTATACAAGTCTTAACTTAAACATCCAGTTTAGCGCTTGTATATAGTCATTATGATTGTTATATTTAACATATATAAATGGGGATGACTCACGGTTAAATGAGGATTTAATACTTATATGAACGTTATCAATTGTGAACGATATAAAAATTTACATAGTTAGAGGATTACAATACAATTATCGAAATGGATTAGTCAGATTTTGTATTGTTAAGAAAAGTAGTAGGGGGTTACGTTTTGTTAGTTGGTAATAAATTGGGAAATTTAGATTTATACATAGAAAAAATAATAAATAATGTCATGGCAAGAGATGTGACTCGTGTCACAGAATCGGGGATGGCATAATGGTAAAACAAAATAAGAAAGATAAAGAAAGATGGCGTCATCGGCATCCGTGGATTTTTAGAGTTATTGCAATATTTGGTGTTTTATTTTTATTAGGAGTTACGACGATAAGTATTTATATTGCGACAGTTATTAAGTCCGTGCCAACAGTTACAAGTCAGGAATTAATATCTGATGCCAGTTCAAATATGTATGATAAAGATGGCCAGTTAATTTGGTCTTCAGCGCTGAATAAACGAGTTTATGTTAAGTCAAAAGACATTCCTGAAACATATAGTAATCTGTTATTAGCAACAGAAGATCAAACATTTTACAAAGACGCGGGATTTTCGCCCTCCGGCTTATTTAATGCGGGACTTTCTTCCATTAAATCAGCTGTAGGTAAAGGGTCAGCTCGAGGTGGATCAAGTATTGAGCAACAGTTAATTAAATTAACTGTTTTTTCAACGAGTAATAAAGATCGGACTGTAGACCGGAAAATAAAAGAATTTTTCTTAGCGCAACAGTTATACCATAATTATAGTAAGAAACAGATTTTAGAGTTTTATGTTAATAAAATGAGTCTAGGCGAAGGATCATATGGGGCACAGACCATTTCAGAAACGTATTTTGGTAAAACTTTAAAACAATTGAGTATTAGTCAACAGGCAATTATAGCTGGATTGGGCCAAGCCCCTTCTACCTATAATTTATATTCAAACCCTAAAGCCGTTCAAACACGCCGAAATATAATATTAAAAACAGGGCTTGAGAATAAGGTAATTACAAAGAAACAATATAAAATTGCTGTCGCAGAATCAGTGACAAAAGATTTACAGAAACGCCATTGGATGGAAAATTCTGTTACAAAAAAAATTCTTGAAAATAATGCTTATGTTACTTCTGCCTTAGAACAAGTTAGCGATAAAGGGTACGATTTAGCTAAAACTCCATTACAAATTACAACAGCGCTTGATTCAAAGCAAAATGCGACTGTTAAAAAATTAGCTGATAATAAAAAATATTATCAAAATTCAGCAGAACAATCTGCAATTACAATTACAGATCCTAAAACGGGGAATATTGTTGCTCAATATGGTGGACGTCATCAAAAAACTGCCTTCAGTTATAATCGGGCAATTTCTACGCAGCGTTCGTCAGGATCAGGAATTAAGCCACTATTAGATTATGGCCCTGCTATTGAATACTTTGGGTGGGCAACCACACATGCCTTAGATGGCACTTCATATACTTATCCGGGAACTAATCTTGTTGCTCAGAATTTTGATAAAGTGAGTTATAAATCAATAACGATGCAAAACGCATTACGAGTTTCGGCTAATACACCAGCAATTAGAACGTTAAATACTGTTGGGAGTGCGAAGGCTAGCCAATTTTTAGCACAAGTAGGGATGGCTCAAAATAATGCACCTGCGGGGTCGCAGGCTATTGGACTCGATGTTTCTACCGAACAAATGGCGACAGCATATGGCACCGTTTCAAATGGCGGAACCTATCATGCGGCTCGTTACGTCACAAGTCTAAAATTTTCAGATAATAGTGTTAAAAAATATGAGGTAAATAGTAAACGTGCTATGAAGGCCTCAACAGCATTTATGCTAACGTCAATGATGGAAGGCGTACCTAATGCCGGTGGGACAGCGCCTTCTGCAAGAATTGATAATGTTCATCAGGCAATGAAGACAGGGACCGTCGGTTATTCTGCTTCATCGGGATTTCCAGCGAATGCAAATATGGATGTCTGGATGAATGGGTTCACTAAATCAACTTCTATTTCGATGTGGTTAGGGTATGATGAACCAATGAAAAAAGGACATTATATTACTGATGCTGCATCTGCAATGACAAATGTTAATTTATATCGTGACCTAATGGTACATTTTTCAAAAGAAAAGAATGCTGATAATAGTGAGTGGACAAAACCATCAACTGTTATACAATTGTCAGGAACTGGTCTTGCAGCTCAATATGAACCTAACGATAAAGTAGTAACGTTAGGCGTTAAAGAGCCAGAAAAAATTGATGTAAAAAAAGCTAAAATATATAAAACGTATTTGTCTAAAAAGATTGCTGAGGACACGTTAAAAATAAAATTAGAGGATCCTTCATATCACAAGAAACCTGAAGCATATAAAATTGGTTCATGGGAGCAGTCAACTCAGAAAAAATTAAATAATGTTCAGAAAAAATTAGACAAGGCTAATGATGGCATTAAGGCGGCTAAAGAGACGTTAGAGGGTGAATAAAAATGGAACCGAGATCAAGAGGGACAAAGCAAACAGGAAAAAAAACTGTTAACCGAGAAAATAAAGCAGATTTTAAACCAGAACAAGCTAGTCATAAATCGATACGACAATTTTTAAAGTGGGCGTATCGTATTTTGTTGTTTATTGCGGTTAGCTTGAGTATTTGGAGCGTCTATACGGTTATCAATCGGTATCAAATTAGTCTTGATTGGTCCAAAAATGATAATTCAAAATTAACAATGGCAAATCAAACGCCAGACTCACTCTACGACTCTAATGTTAAGTCTAAAGAAGCAAAACAAAAGTTTAATGAAATTTATGCAGATAGTTACAACATTAAAACAGAGGAGTTAACGACTAAAGCAACTTCAAGTGAAATGAAAAAATTAGATGATACATTATCAAATATTTCTAAGAATTCACGTGCTGATTACCAGACAAAATATGATAATTTATTAAAAAAAGTGAAAGTGAATTCATTATACCAAGATGTATTTGTTAAGGATGATGAACAAACAGTTAAAGTAAATGTGACCCCTGGAACGATTCAAAAATTGAATAATGAACAATTTGGGTACATTAATCAGTTATTGATTAATTCTTCAAATAAAGATCAATTTGCCAATCGAATTTATACACTACAAAAAAATTTGGCAAAAGATGCAATAGCAATAAACGGTGTAATGTCCATTGCCATGAAGACAGCCACGTATGACCCTTTGTCAGGTAATGTAGAAATCTTGAAAAAAAGTACAAGTCAGCAAATAGATGACTATACGAATGCTGTCAGTAAATTACACTATTCATGGAATAATCTTGCCTTTTTAAATCAAATTGAAGAAGTGATAGCTAAAGATTTAGCCACACAGACAGAGCAGTATCAGGTATTTGATGATTATAAAAAAGATCTTTCAGATAAGAAACAAGCCGATAAAAAGTTGGTTTCACTTGAAGAAACTTTATCTCATGCATTAAAAAAACAGGCTGAAGATAAGAAACAAGCTGAAATTTATATAAAAGTTCCTAAATTTGGATCTCAATCGGAAGCGCAAAAGTGGGCCAACAAAAACCATATAGAAATTGTATTTGTACAGAAATGGTCTGGGAAAAACATGATATTATCGGAGCCGAGTGAAGGAAACTTACTTAAGCGAACAGATAAATTAAAGGTAATTATCCAACACCAAAGTTATAAGGGAACTTCAGCAAATAAAATTTACTCGGGAGCAAGTAAAAAGTCATCCAGCGCATCAAGCCAGGAGGCAAAGGCAAGTTCTGTAGAAGAATCAAGTTCAACGGATGAAACAAGCTCTAGTTTAGAAGCCGACGCGTCATCAGATACAGCCGTAAGCAGTTCAGAATCAAGTGCTATTAGTAGTAGTACAAGCCAGGTAAGCAGTTCATCAGCTACTAAAATACAGTAAAAGTAGTTACAATACATTAAAATTGATGGTATTAAAATATATTACGAAAAAAAACTAAAAATATTCATATTATTTAGTTATACTAATGGAATATAAGACCGCTCAAAGTAGCAGATAAGATTATGATTTTCATTAAATTGGAAATGAAAGAGGAATAATATGAAATTATTGATGGTAGAGGATAATAAGGCAGTTTCTGAAATGATGTCGATGTTTTTTCAAAAAGAAAAATGGGACGTTCAGTACGCTTATGATGGTAATGATGCTGTTGCTATGTTTAATGAAGATCCGGATAGTTGGGATATGATTACGCTTGATTTGAATTTGCCTGGTATGGATGGCATGCAAGTCAGTTCTACGATTCGAAAAGTTTCAGCTAATGTCCCCATTATTATTTTAACGGCACGCGATACCGAAAGTGATCAAGTTCTTGGATTAGAAATGGGCGCAGATGATTATGTAACAAAGCCTTTTAGCCCAATAACATTGATTGCTAGAATTAAGGCCCTTCACCGCCGGGCAGAAAAACCAAGTGTTGGAACTGACGATGAAACAGAAAATGAAAGTACTAGTTTTGATATTGTCACAACTCACTTTAAATTAAGTACAGCTCGTCGAGAAGCATACTTACAAGACGTTTTAATTCATGATTTAACACCAAAAGAATTTGATTTGTTGAAAACGTTGGCCAATAAACCAAAACAAGTCTTTTCAAGAGAAAAACTATTGGAATTAGTTTGGGATTATGAATTTTTTGGTGATGAACGAACAGTTGATGCACATATTAAAAAATTACGTCAAAAAATTGAAAAAGTGGGTCCACAAGTTATTCAAACGGTGTGGGGTGTCGGTTATAAATTTGATGACTCAGGAGCTGGTTACTAATGAAGCTACTTTATCAGCAAATGTTAGCATTCTTCGCGGTTATTATTACATTGGTCATTGTATTTGGCGCTTTATTTTTAAATTTCACGAGTGATATGGTCTATAAAAATACATGGACACAATTGGAAGGTTACTCGGATAGTTTAATGTCAGAATCAATGGTTTTAAAAACAACCGATTCAAAAACGCAATTTAATTTAAACTTAAATAATTTAAGAAATGCAGAATTAATTTTAAAAACGCAAAATGTTCGATTTACTATTTATACTAAAAAATCTAAAATTATCTATCCTGATAATGCGGTACAGGACAATATTACAAGTGAGCAGTGGAAAAAATTGGAAAATGGTGAAGTTGTTCACCGTACACCGCATATTAATAGACAATTAAAAACAGATATGAAAGCAATTAATATGACCGATATTTTGAAACCTTATTTTTATAATGGTAAATTATATGCGGTTATATCGGTTGGAGCCAATGTTTCTAATATTCAATCCAATATGAGTCAAATGACTCAGAATTTGGTTATTGCGTTTATTGTCTCTGTTATCGCTGGAATTATTTTGAGTTATCTTTTAGCGAGATACTCTGTTTCTAGAATTAATCGATTGAGACGTGCAACTCGAATGGTTGCTGATGGTAATTTTGATGTGCATATCGAAAGTAGACATCGAGATGAAATAGATGATTTGGCACAAGATTTTGATGGCATGGTTTCTTCATTGAAAGAATCAGAGAAAGAAATAAAACGTCAAGAAGAACGTCGTAGACAATTTATGGCTGACGCTGCACACGAAATGCGTACACCGTTGACAACTATTAACGGACTACTTGAAGGGCTAGCATACGATGCAATTCCAGAAGAGAGCAAAGGGAAGAGCATTGAACTAATGCAAAGTGAAACTAAGCGATTAATCCGATTAGTCAATGAAAATTTAGACTATGAAAAAATTAGGACAAATCAAATTACGCTAGCACCAAGTAATTTTGATGCGGTTATTGTTTTGAATAACATCGTTGAACAACTAACAAAAAAAGCAATAGAAGCCGACGATAAGATTGAATTAAGTGTTCCTAAAAACTTAATGGTTTTTGCGGATTACGATCGATTTGTGCAAGTTATTTTTAACATTACGCAAAACGCCATTCAATTCACTCAATCAGGAACGATTCATATTTCAGCTGAACGTGGTTACCATGAAAGTATCTTTAGGATTACTGATACAGGTATTGGCATGACAAAAGACCAGCTAGAAAATATTTGGGAACGTTACTACAAGGCAGATCCATCTCGTAAGAGTACTAAGTACGGAGAATCAGGATTGGGATTATCAATTGTTCATCAATTAATGCAACTTCATAACGGAAAAGTTGAAGTGATGAGTACTGAAGGAAAAGGGACAACGTTTACATTGACGTTTCCAAATCAAGAAAATGAATAAATAGTTAAAAAATTATTAAAGAATGATTTCTATATACAAATAGAAATCGTTCTTTTTTGTGATATAGATGTAATTCTGTTACACTAAAAAGCGGTTAATAAGATTATTAACTAAGTTTAATATTACAAAATTGTTAGGTTAGTATGACATAGATGAATGCTAAACGGGGGAAAAAAAGTGTATACTATATTCATTCTAAGGGGGATGTGATAAATATGAGCCAAAAATGGCATGATTTAAAAGAAAATGAAGTTTTTATGTTTATCGTTCGAACTGCCTTTTATTTTATTGTATTGGCGATGCTAGTTTACCTGTATTCATTTAAAGGTATAAGTAATGGTACGTTTATCTATAATGAATTTTAAAGGAGAGCAAAGACATGATAAAAAATGTAATTAATCAAATTGATATGATCGCAATGTCCGATCCCAATCGCATTGTTTACAATGATTTGGGTGAGACAAATACTTATCAACAGTTAAAAGAAAAATCTGATGCATTAGCATTGCATTTGATTGAATTAAATTTAGATAATAAACGTCCAATTATGATATATGGAAATCAAAAATTTAATATGCTAGTGGCTTTTTTAGGAAGCGTTAAAGCAGGGCACGCATATATTCCAATTGATTCGCACTCACCAGCTGAGCGTTTAGAGTCAATTCAAGAAGTTGCGAAACCAGTCGCTTGTATAGCTGTAGCAGAATTACCTGAAGTTAAACTCGATGTACCTGTAATTTTATCAACTGAATTAACAGAAATTATTGAGAATAATCAAGGGGTAGAAGTTCCTGATCCTAGTTTCCAAGTAACTGGTAAAGATAACTTCTATATTATCTTTACATCTGGTACGACTGGACAGCCAAAAGGGGTTCAAATTAGTCATGATAACTTGATAAGTTACGTGAACTGGATGATAGAAGATTTCTCTCTACCAGAACATCCCAATAGTCTATCTCAGGCACCATACTCATTTGATTTATCAGTAATGGACTTGTATCCTACATTAACTATGGGTGGTAAGTTATCTGTTTTACCTCAAGAAGTGACGGATAATTTCAAAGTTCTTTTCCAAACGTTACCTACTCTGGACTTACAAGTTTGGGTTTCAACACCATCATTTATTGATATTTGTTTATTAGAACCAACGTTTGATGATAAACATTTACCAGATCTTAGTCGATTCTTATTTTGTGGTGAAGAATTAACTCACAAAACAGCTGCAGCATTGAAGCAAAGATTCCCAATGGCTAAGATATTTAATACGTATGGTCCTACGGAAGCAACAGTTGCGGTTTCGAGTGTTGAGATTACTGATGCTATTTTAGAACAATACCCACGATTACCAATTGGTTATGCCAAATCAGATACAAAGATGGTTGTAGTTAATCCAGAAAATGAACTAGTACCAAATGGTGATGAAGGTGAATTAATTATTGCTGGACCTAGTGTCTCAAAAGGTTATCTTAACAATCCTGAAAAAACGGCCAGTGCTTTTTTTGAAATGGATGGCGTAGCTGCCTATCGAACTGGTGATGCAGCAATCATAAATTCTGAAGGGATGTTGTTATATCGTGGACGAATTGATTTCCAGGTTAAACTACATGGTTACCGAATTGAATTAGAAGAAGTTGACCATCATGTGTCATCGCATCCATTTGTAAAACAAGCAATCACTATTCCAAAATATAATAAGGATCATAAAGTGGTTCAATTAATTGCGTATGTTGTTCAAAATGATAATCCAGTTGAACGAGACTCAGAATTAACAGTTGAAATTAAAAAATACTTGTTAGATACAATGATGTCATATATGATTCCACAGAAGTTTGTTTATGTTGATGTTTTACCATTAACGCAAAATGGTAAAATTGATCGGAAAACACTAATAAATGAGGTGAATGCTTAATGGTATCATTCCAACCTTATGTCAATCCGATGTACTTTCTATATCTTATTGTTGTTTTAATTCCAATTATTGTTGGTTTGCTTAATGGTAAAAGATTTAGATTGTATGAAACGTTAATTTCATTACTCTTTATTTTCTTAATATTTGGCGGTCCAAAACTTCACGAAGGCTTTAATTTACTTATTTATATAATTTTTGAAGTCTTACTTATCGGTTTATACATGAATTATCGTAGTAAGTATAATCAAACGTGGGTTTTTATTATGGCTGTCCTTTTAGCGATAGCACCATTATCCATCGTAAAAATAACACCAGCCATTAATAATGGTATACCATCAATTATTGGCTTTTTAGGAATTAGTTATTTAACGTTTAAAGCGGTTCAAATGATTATGGAATCGCGAGATGGTAGTATTAAGAAATTTGATTTGATGCTAACCTTACAATTTTTATTGTTTTTCCCAACTATCTCATCGGGACCAATCGATCGTTACAGACGGTTTGTTAAAGATTATCAAAATGTCCCAAGTCGAGAAAAATATTTAGAAATGTTACAAAAGGGTGTATTTTACATTTTCTTAGGTTTCTTATATAAATTTTTACTAGCATACCTATTTGGTACGATGCTGTTACCTCACGTCGCACGTATTGCATTACTAGACGGTGGTATATCGTGGGCCTTAGTTGGTTACATGTACACGTACAGTATGGATTTATTTTTTGATTTTGCTGGTTATAGTTTATTCGCAGTTGGTATCAGTTACTTTATGGGAATTGAAACACCTCCTAACTTTAATAGACCTTTCATCGCACACAATATTAAAGACTTTTGGAATCGTTGGCACATGACACTTTCATTCTGGTTCCGTGATTTTGTTTATATGAGATTAGTCTTTTTTATGATGAAACATAAATTAATTAAAAGTCGAATAACAACAGCTATTGTTGGTTATTTTGGATTATTCTTACTCATGGGATTTTGGCACGGGGTTACTTGGTATTACATTGCCTATGGCCTATTCCATGCGATAGCTATCGTCATTAATGATGCATGGCTCAGATTTAAAAAGAAACATAAAACCAGTATTCCAAGTAATAAATTTACAGAAATTTTTGCAATCTTTATTACGTTTAACATCGTTTGCTTAAGTTTCTTAATCTTTTCAGGATTTTTGGACAAACTATATTTTTCATAAAATAGATAATTAGAGGAGAATTGATATGAACACAAAAGATAAAGTTTTAGATATATTAGAAGAGACAACAGGTAGCGCAGAAGTTAGAAATAATTTAGATTTAAATGTTTTTGATGAAGGCCTATTAGATTCAATGGGTTCAATTCAATTAATCTTAGAATTACAAAATGAATTAGGTGTTGATATTCCAATTTCAGAGTTTGAACGTTCTGAGTGGGCAACACCAAATTTAATTATTGCAAAAGTAGAAAGCTTGATCTAAATGGGATTGAAAAAGAAGTTATTCATGATCATTGGGCCTGTTGTTTTGGCTGTTGCATTACTATTAGCCATACTACTTGCACCAGTCAATTATAATTTCAGTTCTGCAAAAACTGAAGAAAAAGCAGCAGTATCGCAATCTACTTTAATTTTAAAGGGCTCTGCTATTCGTCAAAAGGCATTAGATGATGGTTATGTGGCATTTATCGGTTCATCCGAATTTTCACGGATGGATTCGATGCATCCTTCAGTTTTAGCGAAAAAATATAATCGTTCATATCGTCCATTTTTAATGGGAACTGGTGGGACACAATCGCTTAATCATTATTTTTATTTACAAGGTATCAAAAATCAATTAAGAAATAAAAAAGCAGTTATGGTGGTATCACCACAATGGTTTGTTCCTAATGGTGTAAGAAAGCAGGTATTTAATAATTTTTATTCACCATTACAAACAACAGAGTGGTTACTATCTGCAAATGCTAACAGCCTGTCAGATCGTTATGCTGCCAACAGATTTATTACTTTAATGTCTGGTGAAGGAAATGAATCTGTACTGAATGCAATGCATAAAATTGCTGAAGGACAGTCGTTATCTGAAGCGGATGCTACGATGCTTCGCTTGAAATTAACGATTTTGAATCATGAAGATCAATTATTCTCAGGTTTTCCGATGGCCGATCGAACACAGACTATCGACAAACAAACTAAGAACCTTCCAGCAAAATATGATTTAAATAAATTAAATATTCTTGCCGGTAAATATGGTGCTAAATGGACAACCAATAATGATTTTGCAATCAAAAATAGTTATTGGGATAAAAATAAGCTTAACAAAAAAATTGGTAAGCTTGCAGGTACACAGACTAAATTAAATTATGATCATTCTGTTGAATTTTCAGATTTCCAATTAATTTTAAATCAGTTTGCTAAAGAACATACTGACGTCTTGTTTATTATTCCACCTGTAAACCAACGTTGGGCAAGTTATACTGGACTATCGTCGAAGATGCTAGCTAACTTTGATGGTAAGGTTACAAAGCAATTGAAATCCCAAGGATTTAATAAAATTGCTGATTTCAGTAAAGATGGTAATGAAGAATACTTCATGGAAGATACGATTCATTTAGGTTGGAAAGGTTGGGTTGCGGTTGATAGTTATGTGAACCCATTCCTGACTCAAAAACAAGTTAAACCTAAATATCATTTAAATAATTATTATTACTCAGAAGATTGGCAACAAGAATAAAAAATAATTGGAATAAACCCTTATTGCATATGCAATGAGGGTTTATTCTATTATAGGAGATTCTGCAAAGGGAATGATTTGCGGTTGAGTAAGTAACTCTGTCTGTTTAGTTGTGATAATAATGCTTAAATCTAATTGGCAGGTTAATTCTGTGACTAAATCAATGAAGAATCTTGTTTCTATTATTGAAAATTCATCAATTAAGCCTGATAAAATGATCACCGAATAATCGTTTAAGATAGCTCTAAAAATTAAAATAAGTGTTTCATCAAAGTGACTTAAATCAGTCGTTTTTTTGTTGATAAAATTCGGTGAATAGTGGTGAAAATATTGTCCATAAATTAATTTTGAAATAGTTTTATATGTTTTTTTGTGCTGTTTCTTAGATGTTAAACCCATATTTTGTGTGATAGTTAGATAAGGAACTATTAAGCTTAGTTCTTCAATTGTGATTAAAGTAACTAAATTTGAATTAATAAAGTCTTGATTTTCAAGTTGATTTACGAATTCAAATGATTTATCTAAAATGATTGAAACCGAATGGGTAGGGAATAATGAGGTTAATGATTGAGTTGTATTAGTGTATTTTTTTAGTTGCATTGTGATGCCTCCTATAATTTAATGAGATGAGTTACGGGTAGAGAATAAGACAGATAGGAATGAAATAAGGCTAATAGTTATACCGCCAGCAAATAGATATGCAGAATTAATGAATGATTCTTGCGAGATTAATGTACTAAATTGTACGTTTGTAGAGGAAATTAAAAAATTCCCATTAAAATTGGTTAATTTATGTGACAGTAATTCTAATAACTCAGAGGATATTTCTGAGGGAGAAAGTTGCATAGCTAATGAATGGGTTAGCCAATAAATATTTAGTTCTCTCAGCAATGAAGTATAGTTATTTTTAAAGAAGAAAATTAAAATTATCACTAAAATTAATGCTGCTATAAAGATAATAAGGACTTCAAGAGCGAATGCAAATGCGACTTTAGGCTGACTTTCGCCGATATTGTGTAAACTAAGATATTCGTTGATACGCTTGTTGATGATTTTTTTATAAACAACAATACTGATAGTAATACCCGCTATCAATAACCCAATAATAATAGGGTAGATTAGGCTGACTTGTTGTTTATGAATATCTGTTAAGACACTAAGTAAATTAGAACTAGATGTACTATTAACATTAATATGAGCAAGCATTTTTTTAAAACTTTTAAATGATTCAAATGAAATTTGATTAAATAATAAGTTTGAGAGACCGATTAGTATTGTGAAAAAAAATATGATAAATAACCCAACTGTTTGTTTCTTATGATAAAAAATACTAGATAATGATTGTAGAATTAAAGACATAATGACACCTCTTCGATTAATCTATATGACTAATTTTAAATAATAGTTATGAACATTATGTGAAGTTGTTTAGAATAAAAAAATAAACGTTACCGAAATTTATTTTTCGGTAGCGTTTATTTTGAACTGGTACTTGAACTTGAACTTGTAACAGTTTTTGAAGAAGAACTTGCAGTTGGTGCCTTTAATTCAGGAGCATCTGTTTGATATAAGGTTGTTGTCGACTTATTGCCATGTTTTGAATAGAGGCTTGTCGAATTGTTTTTAAGCGTTTCTTGTAATTTTAGTAATTTACTATATTGATTCTTATAGTTATAGTCACTTGGTTGCGTTGGCTTAAAATTCTTTGGTGTATAGTAACGTAATAAGTTTTGATTATTGACTGTATCCGATAAATTTAGTTCGGTACTGACTTTTGTCTGATCTTTCTTTATTGTTTCCTTAACAATTTTAGAAGGGTGCGTAACTTCTTTACCTGTTACATTATCATAAATTGTAGAATCTAAAACAGTATAATTAGGTGTAATGAAGTTTTCATTTCTAAACGCAACTGTCTGATCGTGATTCTTAGAAAATAAATCTGTCCCAAATTGAACATATGATGACGAATCTAGGCCTAATAAGTGAAGAAGGGTAGGTAAGACATCAACTTCACCACCATATTGATTTTGGATGCCACCATTTTTACTTCCAGGAATATTAATCATAAATGGAACACGTTGTAATTGTGTATTATCAAATGAGCTCCATGTTTCGGATGATTTACCAAGAAGTTTAGCAAGCTTCACATTTCTTGAATTTGAAATACCGTAATGGTCACCATAGAGGACAACCATTGTATTATTAGATAATCCAGATTTTTTTAAGTATGTGAAAAATTCTTTAACTGATTCGTCTAAATAATGAGCCGTTTGGAAGTAATTATTAACAGACGTATCACCTGTATCTGGAACTTCAAAGTCTTTATTTTTTGAATCAATATCAAATGGGAAATGATTTGACACGGTAATGAATTTTGCATAAAAAGGTTGCTGTAATTTTTCTAAATATTTAACTGAATCATTGAATAATAACTTATCTTTTAGACCGTATTCTAGAGTGTTATTTGCAGACGTATCATAATAACTTGAATCAAAGAAGTATTGGTATCCCATACTTTTATAAACGGAATCTCTGTTCCAAAATGATCCAATATTACCGTGGAAAACAGCACTAGAATAACCAGCGGTTTGATTTAAGATAGCGGGAGCTGCTTCAAATGTATTTTCGGATCCAAGAGATGTGAAAACAGATCCTTGAGGTAATCCATAGATACTTGTTTCTAAGAGATTCTCAGCATCAGATGTTTTACCTTGTCCGACTTGATTGAAAAAATTAGGAAAACTATAAGTTTCTTTACCATTGTATAGAGAATTTAAGAAGGGTGTGACTTCTTTTCCATTCACCTTAAAGTTAATTAAAAATTGTTGAAAACTTTCTAAATGGAGCACAATAACATTTTTACCTTTTGCGATACCATACATATTTGGATTAGGTGCTGCATAATGTGACTTTGTAAAATCAAGGACATCATTTAAATCAGAACTTTCAGCAGTATCGCGAACCCGATTGTTTTTAACTGTTTTGAAACTGTCGTAGACGGTATATGAATCAATTCCTAAGTATTTAACAATATAATTACGATCAAACGTTCTCGTAATTAATTGTGGTCGGTCAATTTCGCCTAATGTTAAACTTGCCAATGTTAGCATTATTGAGAATGATGTAATTGCAAACGCGTTAAGTTTACTGAATGGTCGAGTGTTAAATTTTAAATAGCGAGTTAAGAATAAGCAAATAATAAGCACTAAGTCAATGACGTAAAAAATATCGTGTGGTTTCATTAAAGCAAAAGAGCTGCCACTAATACCTTCAGAAACTTTAGAATAACCTAACATTGTATTAATTGTCATAAAATCAGTAAATTCTCGATAATAAATAACATTAAAAAATAGTAATGCTGAGTTCGCAATGTAAATTAAAAACATAGTCAAATATGAAATAACTGGTTTTTTAATGTATAATGCAAGTCCGAGTAGTAGCATGGTTGTGCCAAGTGGATTTAACAAAAGGACAAAGTATTGATAAATTCCTGAAACACCAAGGTTAAAATCAATAAGATATGCAGTAATTGTTTTTAACCAGAAAAGAAACAGAAGTAGGGTGAAAAATCCAAGCTTTGTGTTTAGAAATGTTCTAAATCGTTTGAGTGTCTGCACGGTTTGAACCGTCCTTTCGAGTATAATCAAATTAAAATCGTAACTGTAGTTTACAGTCTATATTAAATTTGTGTCAATTGATGCTAAGCTTTGTTAATGCATTTTTAACTTATTAAATTTACATGAAAAATAATGGTACATACTAAAATATCATGTTTTTATTTGTTAATATAGGAGAAGATGGAAGGTGAGGTTGAAAGAATGTTATTTTTATCAAAATTATATGAATACGTTTTACATCATTACTCACAAGGTATTAACCACTTTCCATTAATCCATCTTATTTTTTTAAGTGTTGATAAAACAATTTTTTACTTAATCGTGTATCTTGTTATTCGAGTAAGTATAGGGTTGTATCAAAAGAAAAAAATAAACTTCAGAACAGAATTTGTAAGGCTATTATTAGTTGCGTACCTCGTTTTATTAGTTGAATTGACGGTATTTAGATATGTCTATTTCCCATGGGATATCCGATTGAATTCAACCTATAATTTTCATTCTATCAATTGGACACCGTTAATTGAAACAATTAAACTGACAAATGGACAATCTTTGTTCGATTTCGTGTATAATCTATATGGTAACATTCTTTGGTTTGTTCCGTTAGGAATTATTTTACCCAGTCTAAAGCAATTTAAAAAGTATTCTCTAGTAAAAACAATGTTGGTTGGTATTTGTTTATCAATCGCTATTGAATGTGGACAGTTTGTACTAGGATCCGGAGTTAGTGATATAGATGATATCATTTTTAATTCATTGGGTACATTGATAGGCTGTGGGCTATATCTTATCTTAAATCAAATATTAAATAAAAAAGACGTTAAAAAATAGAAGGAGTGCTAGTCATTGAGAAAAGTAGAAATTATTTCACATGCAGCAAAAAAGTTTAAAAATGGATACCCATTAATTGATAAGGAAGATTTACAAACAACTCGTGATTTTAAAGAAGGAGAATGGGTTGCATTAACGCTACATAATCAATTTGTCGCTTATGGTTATTTTGCAGAACAAAATCGTGGGGATGGCTGGATTTTTTCACGAAATGAAGAATCACGTATTGATGAAGATTTTTTCTCAAAATTATTTAATAACGCTCGAATGAACCGTAAATCATTATTTACTAATAAGGAGACGAATGCCTTTCGTTTCTTTAACGGTGAAGGTGAAGGTATCGGTGGATTAACAATTGATTATTACGACGATTATTATGTATTTACTTGGTATAGCTTAGGTCTTTACCAACACAAAGATATGATTTATAGTGCATTTTCTGATGCAGTTACAAGTTATAAAGGTATTTATGCTAATCTTCGTTACGATACAAAGGGTGAACCATCAACATTCAAAGTTCGTGGAAAAGATGCACCTACGCCACTTATTGTTCAAGAAAATGGCCTTCAATTTGCTGCATATCTTAATGAAACAACGACAGGACTTTTCTTAGAACAACGTGAAATGCGTAAAGCAATTATGAATAAATATGCTGAAGGAAAACTTGTGTTTAACGGATTTAGTAATACAGGTGCAACATCAGTTGCTGCATCAGTAGGTGGCGCACTTAAAACAGTTAGTGTAGATGTGAATAATAAAAATATTGATCGTACAAAAGAACAATTTGTACTTAATAATATTGATCCTGAAAAACAAGAAATTCGTGGAATGGATGTTTTCGGCTATTTAGATTATGCAAAGAAACACCATATTAACTATGATTTAGTTATTTTGGATCCACCAAGTTTTGTACGTTCAAAGAAAAGAACATTCTCAGTTCAAAAAGATTATGTTCAACTTGCTGAAGATGCTATTGATATTACACAAAAAGATGGTGTTATCATGTTCTCAACTAATTCGGCAGGATTGACGCTCAAAAAATTAAAAGAACAAATCACAGAAGCTTTTGCTAATAAGAATCGTTCATTTACATTACTTGAAACATTCCGTTTATCAAGTGACTTTGTAACAAACAAGGAATATCGTCAAGGTAATTATTTAAAAACGTTAGTTATTAAAGTTGATTAATTAAAAAACAATCCTATTTATTATTAAATAGGATTGTTTTTTTTCGTAAAATATAAAAAATTCATAAAAACAAAATGCTTGTAATTAAACGTTTATGAGTGTTTTTGATGGATTTCGAATGTAACCCGTTTCAAATGTTGCTAAAGCTATCATCAAATTTTTGTTTTAAGGGTTGTAAATACGGTTACTTTACTGCTAAAATAGTTAAATCGCGAAAAAAGAATAAAAGAGAGAGAGTAGAGGATTTAATTAATTATGATTATCTTAATGGCAGTAATCCCTGCAATTGCATGGGGTAGTATTGGACTTATAAGTGGAAAACTTGGCGGAACTGCCAACCAACAAACAGTTGGTATGACATGGGGTGCCTTGATTTTTGGAATTGCCATTTATGGTATTTATCAACCAGAAATGGACACAAAAGTCTGGATTATTGGTATCGTTTCTGGTTTATTTTGGAGTTTAGGTCAAAATCAACAATTCCATGCTATGAAAGCAATCGGAATCTCAAAAACAGTTCCTGTTTCAACAGGCTTACAGTTAGCTGGTAATGCGTTGGCAGGTGTCATACTGTTTAATGAATGGAAGACAACTCAAATGGTTGTGATTGGTACTATAGCGATGATCGTTATTATTGCTGGTGCTGCTTTGACATCATTGAGAGATAAAAAAAATTCAGTTCTATCTGATTCAGAAAAAAATGAGAATACTGCTGCTGGTGTACGTGCTATTATTTTGTCAACAATTGGTTACGTAGGTTATACAATTGTTGTTCATTATGCAACAGTGGGCATGACTGCTGATGAATCACGTGCATTTACAATGGCAACAATCTTGCCACAAGCTGTTGGTATGGTTATAGGTGCTGGATTTGTTGCGCTTATTGCAAATGAAGTTATTATGCACTCATCAACTTTTAAAAATGTATTAACGGGACTTATTTGGGGCGCTGGTAACATCTTTATGTTCTTATCAATTCCTAAATTAGGTCAAGCTGTTAGTTTTTCATTTTCTCAAATGGGAGTGGTTATTTCAACATTCGGTAGTATCTACTTATTAGGAGAAAAGAAGACTAAGCATGAGATGATTTATGTCACACTTGGATCAATATTTGTTATTTTAGGTGTTATTATGTTAGGAATTATGAAAACTTTATAAAATGGTGAAGGAGTGTTAATCGATGGATTTAAGGAAAAAAGAATTTGCGACAACTCATCATGTTAGTAAATTAAAAAGAACCCTTAAAACCGGTGATCTCATTCTTTTAGGGTTAGGCGCAACAGTTGGTACAGGTATTTTCGTTGTTACGGGGAATGCTGCCAGTCAAGAGGCTGGTCCTGCCCTTATTTTGTCGTTTATTATTGCCGCAATTGCAGTTATAATGAACGGCTTTTCTTATGCAGAATTTTCATCAAGAATACCAGTTTCTGGTGGTTCGTATAATTATGTTTATGTTATTTTTGGTGAGTTTATAGCCTGGTTCGTTAGTTGGTTTACCATTTGTGAATATATTCTAGCGGGGGCTTCTGTTGCCTCAGGTTGGTCTGCGTATATGCAGGGGTTCTTGATAGGGCTTAATATCCACCTGCCTGTTGCGCTGAGTGCATCGTATAATGCAGCAAGAGGGTCATATATCGATATTATTGCTGTTATAATTACGTTAGTCGTTACATGGTTAACAACATTTGAAGCAAAAAAGGCACTACGTTTAAGCAAAATAATGGTATTTGTAAAATTTGCGATTATTCTTTTATTTATAGTAGTGGGTGTTTTTTACATTAAACCTGGTAACTGGCAACCCTTTATGCCATTTGGTACAAGTGGGGTAATGAGTGGGGCCGCATTAGTATTTTTTGCCTTTTTAGGGTTTGAATCTATTGCGATGGCATCAGACGAAGTAATTGATCCGCAAAAGACAATTCCAAAAGGAATTATTGGTGCGATAAGTATTTCTGCTATTTTTTATATTATTGTTACGTTAGTATTAACCGGAATTGTCCCGTATACACAATTAAATGTTAGTGATCCAGTTGCATTTGCGATGCGATTTGTAAATCAGAGTATTATTGGAAATATAATCTCGGTAGGTGCAATAATAACGCTTCTAAGCGTCTTAATTGCATTAGCCTATGGTTTATCGAGAATGATTTATTCGGAGGCGAGAGACGGATTATTGCCCCAATACTTAGCAAAAATTAGCGATAAGACGAATGCGCCCAAAGCAGCATCATGGACAGTCGGTATTTTTATTGCGATTGCAAGTGGGTTAGTGTCTATTGAAAGTTTAGCCAAATTGACTAATATTGTAACGTTAACCGTACTTGTTATTTTGGCTTTGGCATTAATAAGTTTAAGGAAACAATTTGGTGAACCTAGTAAAGGCCAATTTAGAGTTCCATTTGTACCATTGTTACCAATCTTGTCTATAATTATTTCAGTCTATTTGATGATTCAGTTACCGATTAATATCTGGGTTGCCTTTCTAATTTGGATTATTATAGGATTAGTTGCTTATTACGGTTACGGATATTCTCATAGTAAACAAAAAAAATAACGGAATTTGTAATTAAAGTTCTGTTTGACTGTTATATTTTCTACTAAGTATTGTATAATGTAAGTTGTTAAATAAAGAATATGAGGGAGATAATTAAAATGGCACATATTTCATTCGATAGTTCTAACTTATCAAAATTCGTCCAAGACAATGAACTTGGCGAAATGCAAGCACTTGTTACTGCAGCAGATAGTGAATTACGCAACGGTACAGGGGCAGGTAGTGATTTCCGTGGATTTTTAGATTTACCTAAAGACTACGATAAAGAAGAATTCGCTCGTATTAAAACAGCAGCTAAAAAAATTCAATCTAATTCAGAAGTTTTAGTCGTTATCGGTATTGGTGGTTCATATTTAGGTGCTCGCGCAGCTATTGAATTCTTAAACCATACATTCTATAACTTATTACCAGCTGAAAAAAGAAATGCACCTCAAATCTTATTTGCTGGAAATTCAATTAGTCCTTCATACGTACATGATTTAGTAGATTTAATTGGTGATCGTGATTTCTCAGTTAATATTATTTCTAAATCAGGTACAACAACAGAACCTTCAATTGCTTTCCGTGTTTTCAAAGAAAAATTAATCGCAAAATATGGTAAAGAAGAAGCTAACTCACGTATCTACGCTACAACTGATCGTAAAGTTGGTGCCTTAAAAGTTGAAGCTGATTCTGAAGGCTATGAAGCATTTGTTATTCCTGATGACGTTGGTGGCCGTTTCTCAGTTCTTACTGCTGTTGGTTTATTACCAATTGCTGCTTCAGGTGCTGATATTGATGCCTTGATGCAAGGTGCTGAAGACGCACGTGTTGAATATTCAGATGCTGATTTAACAAAAAATGAAGCATATCAATACGCAGCTTTACGTAATATTTTATACCGTAAAGGTTACACAACTGAAATTCTAGAAAACTACGAACCAAGTTTACAATATTTCTCAGAATGGTGGAAACAATTGATGGGCGAATCTGAAGGTAAAGATCAAAAGGGTATTTACCCATCTTCAGCTAATTTCTCAACTGATTTACATTCATTAGGCCAATATATTCAAGAAGGCCGTCGTAACTTGATGGAAACTGTAATTAATGTGGGAACTCCCGTTAATGATACTGCTATTCCTGAAGAAGAGGGCGATCTTGATGGCTTAGGCTACTTAGAAGGTAAGACAATGGACTTTGTTAATACAAAGGCTTTCCAAGGTGTTGTTTTAGCTCATACTGATGGTAATGTTCCTAACATGATTTTGAACATTCCTACACAAGACGCTTACACATTAGGATATACAATTTACTTCTTTGAAGCAGCTGTAGCTGTATCTGGTTACTTGAATGGAATTAACCCATTTAACCAACCAGGTGTTGAAGCATACAAAAAGAACATGTTTGCCTTACTTGGTAAACCTGGCTTCGAAGACCTTTCAAAAGAATTAAATGCACGTCTTTAAGATAAAAAAGTTATAAAATAAAAATCGTCTGAACTTTTAAAAGTTCAGACGATTTTTATTTGGAATAAATTAGTTCTTTTTGATCATTTTGTAATTTTCGTCATAATATTTACCATTACGAATATCATCTGGCATACCAACATAAGGTTCTTCATTGATAACATCTTCGTTATTTTGACCGGCATCACCGATGTAAGTGATTGTAGCAAATTCTGGGACAACCATTTTAGGATATGTTTCGTATTTTTCACGAGATTCTTCCATCAAATCGATATGGTCATTTTGGTAAGTAACTGTAATTTCAGGATGTTCTTGAACCCATTTAGGGAAGAAGATTGTTCCGTTAATTTTCATTTCGTTAGGTAAGAAATCTAGAGCGACATCAGTACCTGTAGGTTCTGTCCAAGCAATTTTATAAATACCTTCAGTAAGCATAACGATGTGAGCTTCTTGATCAGTTACCCAACGTCCAGCAACCATACCACCATGGATACGGTAGTCAACAGTATGATCATTTTTAGCGTACCATTCATATTCCCAACCGTTATCGTAAGTATATACAAAATGTGTACCTAAGAAATCATCTAATGTTTTAAACTTTTTTTCTGTATTTGTCATAATTTTTGTTCTCCTTTAAAGTGTTTATTTATACATGTAAAAGTTTACATGTTTTTGTTTACTTGATTATAGTATACTGATAAGTATTAAAAGTCAAGTTAAGGGGAAAAATGGCAAAAAAAAATAAATTACAATATATTATTTTAGGATTATTGAATCAAGAACCATTATCGGGGTACGATATAACTAAAGCATTTACGACTGATATTGGAGAATTTTGGCAAGCAGGACATAGTCAAATTTATCCTGCTCTTAAAATAATGGAAAAAGATGGATACATTACGCATGAAATTGAAATAGCAGGTACTAAGTTAGAAAAGAAAATATATTCTATTACATCACAAGGTAAAAAAGTTTTAATGGATTGGTTAGTATCAGATAGTGGGGAATTAAAACCGATTAAAGACGAATTTATTTTGAAACTTTATTTTATTAAAAATAAAGATGACGTTCAATTACAGCAAAGATTAATTGAGCAATTACAGTTACATCAAGTAAAATTAGATCATCTTGAAGGAAGAATGAAATTAATTTTTTTCTCAGAAGAAGAAATCAACAAACAATATGGTCATTATTTGATTTTAGATCATGCAATTGAACGAGAAAAATACTGTGTTAAGTGGTTTAAAAAGTATCTTAATTAAATAATAGACGCTTATAAAACGTCTATTATTTTTTTATTGAAGGTCTTTTTTTCTAATCTTAATCTTTTTGACTTATAAATTATGCTAGAATATGGTTATTAAACAAAAAATAAAAGGGCGGTTTCTATTTTGAAAAGAATGACGAAATATGTATTATTTTTATCTAGTGTGATAGTAGGTATTGGTATCGGAGCATATCAGGCCTCGGCTAATACTTCGAAGCCTGAAGGTGTGATGGGGTCAAATGTACCTGAATCATTAGTTAAATCAGCATCTTTATTGAGTAAATCGGCTACAAATCGCGATAATTCAATTCCTGATTTATCAGAATTTCAAGGATCATTTACAGATGCACAAGCTAAAGTATTAAAGAAAAATTTTAAATTTATTATTTTACGTGTTCAATATGGGTCAAATCGTAAAGATTTAGTGATTGATCATAATATTGCGATGATGAAGAAATATAATATTCCATATGGTGTTTATTCATTTAGCCAATATGAAAATGTTGCTGATGCTAGAGTAGAAGCGAAAGACTTATATAACCGTGCCAAGGATGCTAAGTTCTTTGTCAATGATTATGAAGATCAAACGGTTACGAATGCTAGCAAAGCAAATACTAACGCCACAACAAAAGCCTGGGCTGATGAGATGGCTAAATATGTAGGTAATCGTAAAATTATACTTTACTCTTATGCTAGTTTTATGAAAACATATGCCAGTACGGCTGTTAACGCATATGATGGTTTTTGGTTAGCTGCATACCAAAGTAATGAGCCAATGGAAACAAGTCATTCGTTATGGCAATATACAAGTAACTTTACAAATCATGGTTTATCAGGGGTTGGAAACATTGATGCAAGTATCATGTCTGGTAAAAATGCTGATTGGTTTTTAAGTGCATCAACAGATAACAAACCAACAGAAAGTACACCACCCACGAACGCAGCTGGGAAAGCACAAAGTTATAATGAATTAGTTTCAATTAAAAAATCTGGATATAATGTTTGGGGTAATTTTAGTTGGAATAAAGTTAAAAATACGACAACTGGAAAAATTGGAAAAGTTTATAGCGCAAAATATTACTATAATCACAGTAATGGTAACAAATATTACTCATTGTACGATAGTAAAGGCAAATGGGCTGGATATGTAAATAGTAACGCAATGGAGGTTGCTTCAGCTAAAGAATTTAAAGCAACCGCTAAAATTACTAAACGTGATTATACTATCTGGAGTAATTTTTTCTATACGTCAGCAAAAGGAACAACAGCTAATTATTATGGTCAAAACTTAAATGTCAGATACAGATATACATTGGGTAATGGTAACGTCTATTATTCACTTTATAATAATGCAGGTACATGGTTAGGTTATATGAATAGTAATGCTTCAAATTTAGTTTATTCATCATATGATAAGATTGTTTCTGTTAAAAATAGCTATACTATCTGGGGTAATTTTAATTGGACAAGTAAAAAAGGATCTACAGTTACTAACTCCGGACAGACATACAATGCTAAATATGCGTATAAGATTAATGGTAATACGTATTACTCACTATATAATGGTAATAATGTTTGGAAAGGCTATGTTAACAGTAATGCTACGAATACCTTAGTAGCTAAATCATTAAAGGCAAAGGTCAAAATTAGCGATAAAGGTTATAATGTCTGGGGTAATTTCTTGTGGTCATCTAAAAAAAGTACTTCTAGTAATTACTATGGTCAAACATATAACGTTAGATACAGATATACTACAGGAAACGGAAATATTTACTACTCACTTTATAACGATGCCGGTAAATGGATGGGTTATGTGAATAATAAAGCAACTAGCCATATTTATACTAAATACAATAAAATTGTCTCTGTTAAAAGAAGCTATGATATCTGGGGTAATTTTAATTGGACGGTAAAAAAAGGGTCAACTATAGCTAACTCAGGTACGAAATATACAGTAAAATATGCTTATTCAATTAATGGCAATAAATATTACTCGATATACAATGCAAATGGTAAGTGGCAAGGATATGTAAACAGCAACGCATTTTAAATGAAAATAGTTCTAAGTTAATTGTTGTTGATGAATTATGATATTGAAAGACAGTGTGACTTAAAAATGCCTCATAATCGTTAGACCTACGTCTAATAATTATGAGGCATTTTTTATATTGATAAATTTAAAGTTGATTTTGAACGTAACCTAAAGTGCATAGTAGGAACCGGATGATAAATAATTATTTAATTTAAAAATACAGTCATACAACAGCAGCTGATGAGAGGGTATACGGTTATTATTGCAAAAAAAAAACCTACCCGAAGGTAAGTTTCAAAGGCTTATAATTAAGCTTTAACAACGTTAGTTGCTTGTGGTCCACGATCAGAATCTTCAACATCGAAAGTAACTGCTTGGCCTTCGTCAAGTGATTTAAAACCGTCACCTTGGATAGCTGAGAAATGAACGAAAACGTCGTCGCCAGATTCGCGAGTAATAAAACCAAAACCTTTATCTGCATTAAACCATTTTACTGTACCTTGTTCCATAATATGAAACCTCCATGTGCTGTAAGCACTAATATATTTTGCATTTGTTGATTGAACTATTAAAAAGAAGTGTGTTCATAAATGAAACAAATCACCTTTAAATAACCGAACCATAAATACATAAGTTTAATATAACATCTAATGACGATTAATGCAAATGTTATTTGCTCGATTTAGTGTGTTTTTTAAGATAATGCAGTAATTCTGTTTCATTACGAAATTCATGTGGGCTAACTTGATTATGAAGTCGAATCGTAATTTTATTAATTTTGATTCGACCAGTCCAAGTATACGTGTATTCAACGATAAATCTATTATTGAGATCATCCTCATCTAAGCCAAAATTAAGTACGTAAATACGATCTGGAACCATTAATGGATTGAGATGTTCTTTATCGTAATAAATTTTGTTTGCTCTTAAGAATTTTTTTGTCTTACTTAACATAGTGTATAAACCTCCAAACTATTATTATAGTGTATTCAAAATGAAGGAGACAGAATTGAATCGGGGATTTAAGTTGCTGTCACTTTATTAATTTAAGTACCATCATTAAAATATCTCATTTAGTATATCATAAATAGAACATAAAATGAGAAAATACTATATAAATCATTCGGAAAAATTGACAATAAACAAAAACATGTTAAGGTTATAGTAGCTCAATATTAATATTCTTAGTATAAATTATTCAGTTTGATGATTTCTATTCATTTATTCACGCTGGCGCAACCAAGGAGTTGCAAGGATGTAAAGTAGGTAGGGTTACATCGTTTAGAAGTAGAATTAGTAACTTATTTTAAAATTAATTAACTCAAAATTAAATATAAATATTCAGTGAGAAGGCTACCAGCAGAATTTGTTGGTAGCCTTCGTCAATTAAAAATATATATAGCATTAAAAATTAATAGCGGGTATGAATGTTAGAAACTTTAAAATATAACCCTTTATTACTTTATTGAAGTATTTAGAGTGTACATACAAAGGAGGTAGGTATTGTTTACCTGCTTTTTTTAGTGTTTAATATGTGAGTGTATAAAAATAAAGGGGTGTTGGATAATGAAAAGGGTAGTCGTATTATGTGCTTCAACAATGGTTGCATTATTATTAGTTGCATGTGGGAACAGCAATAGTGCAAGTAAGGAATCGTCATCATCTGAGGTAAAATCATCTAGTTTGCAGAAATCAAAAAGTGAATCAAATAAGAAAGAGTCTATAAAAAAAGCAAAAGTATCTTCTGAAAGTAAAGCATCATCAGAATCAGCTGCCAAAGAATCAAGTATGGTAGCTGAAAGGTCATCTAAGGCAGCTAATCTTGTGAGAAATGAATTAAAAAAAGGATTTAGTTTTGCTCCAATCAAATATAATGGTGAGGACATCAGTAAAGCTATGGAAGATGGTACTGCTCCACGGCACTCCCTTTTTGATTTAATTACTCTAGGTTACGCAAAAAGTGATACAGTGGTTCGTACACAGCTGGGAAAAGATAGAGCCTATAATTATACGTATAAGATAACCGATAAGTTTATTATAATGAGGGGTGAATCTGGTTCACATCGCATACCTTACACAATAAAGGGATCACATATAACATATGGAGAATGGATAGAAAAACAATCTAATGGAACAAAGCTTACTTATGAGTTTGCATTAGAAACGACTGCCAAAGATGCAATAGACGCACAGCAAACTCAAAATAAAATATAATGGTTAATTGAAACATCCATACTGTGGATGTTTTTTTGTACGCCAAAATAGAAAATGTCGTACGGGTTATTGCGGCATTTGGGGCTGAACAAACTTAGTATAAAATATCTTTGAATGGTTAAAAATCTAACAAAACCTGCGACTATTAGTATGAAAATATAGATTATGTTGTACAGAGTTTTATAAAAGTGCATAAGGTGAATACGAATATTGATTACCTATCATTTTTAGTGTTTAATTTAAAGGTAAATAAATTTTAGGGGAGTTTCAAAATGAAAAAGGTATTGGTAACGTGTGGGATAGCAATGATGTTATTATCATTAACTGCGTGTGGGAGCAGCAATTCAAAAAAGGATGAATCATCTTCTATTGATTCTAGTAAATCACAAGCAAGTTCAAAGAAAATAGCTAGTTCAATGAGTAGAGAAGTTTCATCGTTAAAAAAAGAAAAAAGTAAATTACAGGAAACGAAAAAACAGGCAAGTAGGAATGTAGGAACTCTGACAGTTCAGCAGATGAAAGACCATCCTAAACAGTCAGCTGTAGCAATCGCTTATTATGGTGCAAATCGTTTTTGGAATGGTTTAACGGATAAAATAGCAGATGGGTTCAATGTTTCAATTAAAACACCTAATTCAAGTACAGTTAAGTATTATATTCAAAAAGGTGATAATCCATATTATAGATTACTGGGGGATGTACATAATACTGTAGCTTATTATGACAATGCAGATAATGAACTACAAAAAGTTGGTATGTCGACAATAGCTACTTATGTAAATCAAAAGTTAACTGATGGTAGTCGAAATACTCTAGTGAATAACGTTATCATCAATGCTAGTGATGATACACAACAATCCAGTGATGGGCTATCAATATCAATTGATGAAGCGATTAAACTGATTATCAAACATGAAAATTCAAATGATAATTACGGCAATTTTAACTTGATAATAACAGATAGAAGTAAAAGTACTATAACTAAAATTAATAATAATGATGATATTCCTGCAGCGTTGGGAGGATACGTACCCTATGGAAATGGTGGTTGGGAAATAGAGTTGGTGTACACGGGTGCAAGTCTTCGAGAAAAATATTACCTAGTGCCTGATCATAACAAAACAACCGTTTCACTTAAAACTATCTCACGCTATTCGACTAGACCAGACATAGATACAGAAAACTTTACGCTAAACCGTTAAATAAATATAATACTTTATAGTGATATTCCATAATGGTTCATTAATGCATTCACAAACGTGAGTGCTTTTTTTGTAAAAAATGAAATATGGAACTGGGAATCTTCAGATAAATACCGGGCCTTAGAATATTAGCTAAAATTTAGAAAAGCAAAATTAATGAATTTCTTAGCATAGTAGCTAAAAAGTATATACACTAATAGTGTTGACGAAAGTGCAAACATTTAAAAAGCTAAAGAAATAAACTATACTATCTAAAATGATCCATCATGAATGATACGGTTGGAAGTACAAACGGTAGCCAGATTCAAAGTGTGAAAAAGTTTAGTGTGAGTTAAATCATCATTTAGTGATTTTTGAGTAACTAGTGATCATTAAAATAAACCTTTTAAGTTACGTAGAGTTTCATAGTATTTCATAGAGTTGGGACAGGTATTGTTTACCTGTTTTTTATTGTTTAATATAGAGGTAAATAAGATATTTGGAGGTAATGCAGTGAGTAAAATATGGGGGTTTATAAAAAAATATAAATGGTTCATTTTACTAGTAATATTGATAGTGACTGTTATCATCCCTTGGGTCATCAATATTTTTATTGGCATTGTTCCAGGAGTAGGTTCGAGTGATGGGTGGCTTGGATTTTGGGGAGGTTATATAGGTTCTTTCATAGGTATTGGTGGTGCAGCTATGTTTGCATATATAAATACAAAGTTTCAGTTAAAAGAGCAAAGAAAAAATGAGTTAAGTAATGCCCTTGCTGTAGAAGATATTAAGAACATATCTAGATTAATTTCTATTAATAATAGATTTACCGCCAATATTATTTTAATGAAAAAAGATATTTTCTCTAAGGGTACATTAGAAACAATAGATGATATTCGTAATTTGGGTACAAAAATTAATAAAGAAAAATTGAATGAAATTACTAATTTGAAGAATGAATATGTAATTTATTTTGAAACATACGTTAGCTATGTACCCGAATTATCAAAAAAATGTGATACCTATCAAGATAATATTGCTACACTTTGGAGTGATTTAATGAAAACATACGATGAACTTACTATGGCAGTAAAATGGTTATTGAAAAATAAAGAAGAAAATATAGAATTGATAGATCAAGAAACTAATAAAATTAATAAAATTTTTACAGCAGTTGCAACAAATATAGACTCTATATCTTTTCCGTTAAATGCAGTGAATAAAATTTTAAAAGGCGAAGCGGCGAGGATAAGGTGTAATAAATAATACCTTATCTATAATTGATGTTTAGGTATTCTTAAAGTAAGTAATAGGGTTAGTGTTAGAACCTGCCAAAACTTGCCATAAAATACTTTATAAAGCTCATCAAAACTCTAGTAAGCTCGTCAAAATGATACTTCATTTATACCTAATATGTTAGCAAATATTAGTATATGGGTGCAGCTATTCATCCCTGGGACTTATTAGATATGTAGGCAAAAATAAGTATTCGGACATTTCGGACCCCCTAAAGGGATGCAATTAAAAAGGTTATCAAGACATTCAAGACACCCTAAAGGAAGTAGATTTAATTAGATGTGATGAAATGACTACGGTTTGTTGAGGGAAAATAAAAAGCACCTACTTAAGAAAGTAGATGCATCAGTACATACATGCCCGTACAGTTTATTTTTTTGACTACGGTTTTGACTACGGTTTGTTGAATCTAGATGAAACCTTATGAAACTCTATGAAAACACTTGATTGGGTAAGTAGGGATCGAACCTACAGATTGCGGATTCAGAGTCCGGCGCCTTACCAGTTTGGCTATTACCCAAGAATAATTAACTTCCTAATTTTAGCGATATAACGGTCTTTTGTCAAATAGAAAATAGTAATATTTTGTTGAAACAATAAGAAATAGTAAAGATGATTAATTATTGATAAAGAAAAGTGATGATTACTTTTCTAATTGATACATAACGTTATAATGAAGGACATAAAGATTGTGTTATGTAGAGAAAGTACAAATGAATAAATTAAGCTAAAGTTTTGCACATTTTATTAAGTTATTATTCTATAGATGGGTTTGAGGCGAACGTATTGGAAATAAAACTAAGACGTGAATTAAAAAAGTTATACATTAGATTATTGATTGCGTGTGTCACAACGTTATTGATAGGTACCACGAAAGTTCTCCTACAATATAAATGGTTATCTTTTGTTATGTGGGCTGCTGCATTGTACTGTCTCGGTTTGTATCTGTATTGTTGTTTTATTCAATTTTTAATTTGGCATAAAAATCATTGACATCAAATCTATATGGGTTATACTTAAAAGAGTATTTTTGCCCAATGGTCAAATTGGTTAAGACGTCGCCCTCTCAAGGCGGAATTACGGGTTCGAGCCCCGTTTGGGCGATAAAAGATGTAATTAATTAGAATATTTAAAAAAGTGATTAAGTAGGGGAATGAAGTGAACCCCCTGAGTTGGAGAAATCTAACTCAGGGGGTTTTACTATGTTCACAGTTGAAATAAAGAAAAAAGT
>NZ_JBXAYI010000007.1:0-59244 GCF_056782235.1 Dellaglioa sp. CoH-55-MRSF-7 | reverse complement strand
GAGTAGCGAAGAGGCTAAACGCGGCGGACTGTAAATCCGCTCCTTCGGGTTCGGTGGTTCGAATCCACTCTCTTCCACCATTATTTTATAATATTGGGTTATAGCCAAGCGGTAAGGCAACAGGTTTTGATCCTGTCATGCGATGGTTCGAATCCATCTAACCCAACTAGCTAAAAGCAGATACTTAGGTATCTGCTTTTTTGTTTTATTTGTTATTTTATTTTTTTTTGCGGTATGATGGAGATAGTAATTAAATATAATAATTGAAATGAGGAAACTATGAAAATTGGATTTATTGGAGCTGGTAATATGGCTCGAGCAATTATTGAAGGTTTAGTAGAAGCAGAATTTATCGCGCCAAAAGAAATTTTGGTACACAGTGCAAGAGAGTCCAGCTATGTACCTTATGCTGAAGCTAATGGCTTTACAGCGTTAGGTAGCAATGCTCAGGTGGTTAGTGAGGCTGACGTTGTTTTTCTTGCTGTTAAACCAATTGTCTTAGGTATGGTTTTAGCAGAAATTAAAGAGTCAGTGAAGGAATACAAACCTATGCTAATTTCTATTGTATCAGGTGTTTCAATCTCTGAAATTGAATTAGAATTAGATAATCATTCAGTTGGTATTTTAAGAACAATGCCAAATGTTAACGCAACGGTTTCCGAAAGTATGACTGCGTTAGTCGGTAATGATATTTTGACAGATAAACAAATGAAACAAGGTACTGATTTATTTGATACTATTGGTGAAACGATGGAGATTGCTGAACGCGATTTTAGCACGTTTGTTGCTCTTGCTGGTAGCTCACCAGCATTTATTTACTTATTTATTGATACGCTTGCACGTGCAGGCGTTAAATATGGCTTACCAAAAGATAAAGCAACTAAGATTGCTGCTCAAGCTGTACTAGGCAGTGCAAAAAAGGTCTTAGCTACTGATGAAGTGCCATGGAAATTAATTGATGAGGTTTCATCTCCGGGTGGCACAACTATTGCTGGATTGCTTGCAATGGAAGAGGCTGGATTTATGAATTCTATTATTAAAGCAGTTGATGCAACTGTGGCTAAAGACAAAAACTAAATTTGATATGACCTTGTTTTTTTGGTCTATACCGATTATACTAAGTTTATAAATTGAAGGGATGGCGGATAAGATGAGTATTGTTTTAAAACATGCAGTTATCTACACGGGTTCAGAAAAAATTGAAGATGCATATATTCGATTTGATAAACAAATTAGTGCAATGGGGCCAATGAGCGAATACAAAGCTTTAGCCTCTGATGAGGTTAGAGATGTAGAAGGGAAAATTATTGTTCCTGGATTTATTGACGTTCACAGCCATGGTGGATATAGTTTTGATGCTATGGATGGTGATTCTAAACAAATTAATGAAATGGTTACCGATATGATTCACGAAGGTGTTACGACTTATTTCGCAACGACAATGACCCAATCACATGAAAATATTGCTAATGCTATGGTTGGTATCAAAAAAGCCGCTGAAGTGAACCCTGTTATTCAAGGAATTCATCTTGAAGGACCATTTATTTCTCCTGTTTTTAAAGGCGCACAGCCTGAAAAATATATTGAGGCACCTGATACAAAGTTATTTGATAAATGGAATGAATTATCAGGACATATGATCAAATTAGTGACTTATGCACCGGAACATAAAACGTCACCTGAATTTGAAGAGTATTGTATCAAGAATGGTATCGTACCTTCAGTGGGCCATAGTAACGCTACTCGCGAAGAAATGAAACATTCTCGAGCAAGTCATGTCACTCATTTATACAATGCACAACGCGAATTTAAGCATCGTGAACCAGGTGTAACTGGACATGCATTTTTAGAGGATAATATTTATACAGAAATTATTGCTGATGGTTTTCATATTGTGCCAGATATGATTAAACTAGCCTATGATTTAAAAGGACCTAAACGTATTGAATTAATTACTGACTCGATGCGTGCTAAAGGAATGCCTGAAGGCTTAAGCGAACTTGGCGGGCAAAAAGTTATTGTTAAAGACAAACAAGCAAGATTAGAATCTGGTAATTTAGCAGGCTCTGTTTTACAATATCAAGATGCATTTAAAAATATTATGAAATTTACTGGTTGTGGTATCGAAGAAGCTGTATTGATGAGTTCTGTCAATCAAGCTAGGGAATTCAATTTAACATCAAAAGGTGCTATTGAAATCGGAAAAGATGCTGATATGAACTTATTTGATGCTAACATGCAACTAGAAAGCACATATAGCTTTGGACGTAAATTTTAATAAAAGGTTAGGAAGGTAATTGTTAATGGGATCTCCCATATATATTCAAATTCATAATGAAATGAAAAAAACAATTGAATCTGGTGAATGGGAAGTTGGCAATCGTATTCCGGCTGAACGTGAACTTGCTGTTGTATTTGGTGTCAGCAGAATGACGCTTAGACAGGCAATTCAAACCTTGGTAGATGAAGGTATTCTAGAACGTCATGTTGGTGATGGAACCTACGTTGCTCGTAAGAAGGTTCAAGAAAAGATGTCAGGTGTGACTAGTTTTACTGACCTAATGGCTGAACAGGGAAAAGTGGCTTCAAGTAAGACGATCACTTATCATGTTACAACGCCTTCATTAAGTGAAATTGAAAAGTTACAATTGATCGATGGCGAACTAGTCTTACGAATGGAACGAATTCGTTATGCTGATGGTTTACCGATTTGTTTTGAAGTTGCTACGGTTCCTAATAAATTAGTTGAGGGTTATAGTAAAACTGAAATTACGAGCTCTTTATATCGAACATTGGAAGAAAAAGCCAATTTAACATTGGGAGGGGCACAACAGACAGTGTCTGCTATGTCAGCTGCTGAAAGCATAGCGGATTATCTATCAATCAAGCGTGGTGAAGCGATTTTGAGGCTTCGTCAAGTTAGCTTTTTGAAAAATGGTGAACCTTTTGAATATGTTCGGACACAATATGTAGGGAATCGCTTTGAATTTTATCTAGAAAAATAAAGTTTAAGAAATTATTAATTGCTCTCTTTCAACCATATCAATGGATGAGATAGAGTAATTTTTTTTTTGAGAAATCTGTTCGATTGACATCAATTTGAGATAACGCTATATTATTTAAGAGCAAAAAATAAATTATCTGAAGGGGTTTTAAGATATGTATTTATTAGTTAATATTTTCGGTGTTGCCATTTTTATTTTAGTTGCATTTGCGTTTTCCAAGAAAAAGAGAGAAGTCAATTGGAAATCAATCGCAATTATGGTCGTTATTAATTTATTTTTAGCTTGGTTCTTAACAAAATTCTCATTAGGACGTGATCTTGTAGAAGGCGCGGCTAATGGGTTTAATTGGCTAATGCAGGCCGCATATCAAGGTATTCAATTTATGGTACCCGCTATGCCTAAAGTAACTGATATGGGATTTTTCATGAGTGTTCTATTACCAGTTATTATGATTGTGCCATTGTTTGATATTTTAACGTACATTGGCGTTCTTCCATTTATTATTAAGTGGATTGGCCGTGGGTTATCAAAAATTACAGGCCAACCAAAATTTGAATCATTTTTCTCAGTAGAAATGATGTTTTTGGGAAATACTGAAGCATTAGCTGTTTCAAGCCTTCAGTTGAAACTAATGAAATCAGAACGGAACTTAACTTTGGCAATGATGTCAATGAGCTGTGTGACGGCTTCAATCATTGGTGCTTATACAACAATGATGCCAGGTCAATATATCTTAACAGCTGTTCCAATTAATATTATTAATGCTATTATTATAACAAGTATTTTAAATCCAGTTGAAGTAACAGAAGAAGAAGATACTATTGCTGAAATGACAGGTAGTAACTCAAATGATTTAGAAACTTCTGAATCAGATAATAAAAGAGAACCCTTTTTCGCTTTCTTGGGTGATTCAATTTTGGGTGCTGGTAAGTTAGTCTTGATTATTGCAGCAAATGTTATTGCTTTCGTTGCTTTAGCAGCCTTGATTGATAATATTCTTGGATTAGTTAATCCAAATTTATCACTTGAAAATATTTTAGGTATTATTATGTTCCCATTTGCTTGGTTAATGGGATTCAATCCTTCAGATGCTTTCGAATTAGCACGTTACATGGGTACAAAATTAGTAACAAATGAATTTGTTGTTATGGGACAAGTATCAAGTACGATTAACTCATTTGCACCTCATTACAAAGCTGTTTTAACTGTTTTTGTTACATCGTTTGCAAACTTTTCAACAATTGGAATGATTATTGGTTGTTTCAAAGGAATTGTGGATAAAGAAAAAAATGATGTTATCGCAAGAAACGTTGGTTACATGCTATTATCTGGTATTCTAGTTTCATTATTATCAGCGGGTATGGTTGGCGTTTTCGTTTGGTAATATAACAATATGTAAAAAAGAACTAAGAAATTTTTAATTTCTTAGTTCTTTTTTTTATGTCCTCTAAATTTTTCTTTGTATATTAGTAATAAGTAACGTGGAATAGCTAGCATTCGAATAAAACGAGTCGGTTCTTGGAATAAACGATAAAGCCACTCAATATGATGATTTTGCCAAAATTGTGGCGCACGATTCACAGTACCCGCTAGAACGTCGAAACTACCACCAACACCCATCCAGATACTATCAGACACTTGGCGATTACGCTGAATAAATTCCTCCTGATTTGGAAAACCTGTTGCAACAAAAACAAAATCAGGCTGAGATATTTTAATGTTACTTACAATATCCTGATCATTTTTGAAATAACCATTATGAAATCCGACTAAATTAATGTTTGGATAATCAGACTTAATCGTTTTGGCAACTTTTTGGATGACCGTTTCGGCTGCACCAACTAGGTATATTGATTTTTGATGACTATTAGCCCATTTAAGCAGGCTCATTAAAGTATCATAGCCAGTGATTCGTTCGGGCATTGGAGTCCCTAAAATTGCTGCGCCTTTGATAATACCAATACCATCTGGTGTAACGTAGTCAGCTTGGTTAAGAATCTTTTTATAATCTGGGTGTTGTCGTGCAAATAGAACAATTTCTGGGTTGGCTGTCACGATAAATCGATTTAGATGAGCTATCGAATCAGTCGCTATCTGAGTTAAAAAAGCGTCATTAGTTGTATTAATAAATTCGATATCTAATATTTTTGTTTTTTTAAATTTATTTGGCATAATATGTCCTCACTTTTTAAACTTTGTCTCATTATAACAGAAGATAAATTTAAAATAAGTATTGAATATGACGGATTACGGAAAAAATGGTAAAATGTAGATTATAATTTGTGTGCTGGAAAAAATTCTAGTAGTGCATTCATTTTAAAGGAGAAACATCATGGTAAAAAATTACCCAGATGATAGCTATACGTTACATACGGACGTTTATCAGATTAATATGATCCAAACTTACTGGGAAAAAAATATTCATAATCAAAATGCTGTATTTGAAGTTTTCTTCAGAAATTTACCATTTTCTAATGGCTATGCGATTTTTGCAGGCTTAGAACGAGCTATTAATTATATTCAAAATTTAAAATTTTCAGAGACAGACATTGCGTATTTAAGAGAAGTGGCAGGATATCCAGATGATTTTCTTGCCTATTTAAAAGATTTTCATTTTCGTGGCACAATCAGGTCAGCTGTTGAAGGGGAAGTTGTTTTTAACGGCGAACCCATTGTCCAAATAGAAGGTCCTTTAGCAGACTGTCAATTAGTAGAAACGGCATTACTTAACATCATTAATTATCAAACATTGATTGCAACAAAATCAGCTCGTATCAAAGCTGTAGCCGGAGATGATGGTGTGTTAGAATTTGGTACAAGACGAGCACAAGAATTTGATGCAGCTATTTGGGGAACACGTGCAGCTTATATTGGTGGATTTGATGCAACTAGTAATGTCCGAGCAGGTAAAATATTTGGTATTCCTATCAGTGGAACGCATGCGCATTCATTAGTTCAAGCATACAGAGATGACTATGATGCTTTTATGGCTTACGGAACAACGCATCGTGATTGTGTCTTTTTAGTTGATACATACGATACGTTAAAAAGTGGTGTGCCAAGTGCAATTAAAGTTGCTAAAGAGTTAGGTGATAAGATTAATTTTGCCGGCGTACGAATTGATAGTGGGGATATGGCTTACATTTCGAAACGCGTTCGTGAACAATTAGATGAAGCTGGATTTACAGAAGCTAAAATTTATGCCTCAAATGACTTAGATGAAAAAACAATTACTAATTTAAAAATGCAAGGAGCTAAAATTGACGTCTGGGGCGTTGGAACTAAACTAATAACTGCCTATGATCAACCCGCCTTAGGTGCAGTTTATAAATTAGTAGCCATTGAAGGTGGCGATGGTAAAATGGTTGATACAATTAAACTCAGTAATAATGCAGAAAAAGTATCAACACCAGGTAAGAAACAAGTATGGCGTATTACTAATAAAGTTGATGGTAAAACTGAAGGAGATTACATTGCACTATCGGATGAGGAACCTCAGAAACAAGACTCACTTTATATGTTCCATCAGCAGTATACCTATATTAATAAGTTGGTAACTAACTATAATGCACGACCAATTTTACAAGATATATTTGTTGAAGGTGAACTGGTTTATAATCAGCCAGAATTGGATGCTATTAGAGAGTATTCAAGAATTCAGTTAGATGGGTTATGGGAAGAATATAAACGTGAATTAAATCCACAAGATTACCCTGTCGATTTATCACAAAAAGCTTATGATAATAAGATGGCTATCATCCAAAAAATTAGAAATAATATGAATAATATTAAATAAGGGGTGTTAATCTTGACTGACTTACAAAAGAAAATTATTGAAACTTTGAAAGTGAAATCAAGTGTAAATATTGCAGAAGAAATTCGTATGAGTATTGATTTTATGAAAGCTTATTTATTGAAACATCCATTTTTAAAATCTTTAGTTTTAGGAATTTCTGGTGGACAAGATTCAACACTTGCTGGGTATTTAGCACAACAGGCTATTCGTGAGTTACGTGAAGAAACCGGTGATAGCAATTATCAATTTATTGCAGTTCGACTACCATACGGCAATCAATCCGATGAATCTGATGCATTAGATGCTATAAAATTTATGCAGGCAGATCAAGTGGTTCGTGTAGACATTAAAGGTGCTACCGATGAAATGGTAATAAGCTTAATGGCAAACAATCTTGAAATTTCTGATTTTAATAAAGGTAATATCAAAGCTCGTCAGCGCATGATTGCTCAATATGGGATTGCCGGGGCAAAGTCAGGTGCGGTTGTGGGAACTGACCATGCTGCAGAAGCAATTACTGGATTTTATACTAAATATGGTGACGGAGGTGCTGATATTACACCACTTTGGCGTTTGAATAAGCGCCAAGGTAGAGAGATGTTAGCTTCGTTAAATGCGCCGGAACATCTGTATTTAAAAGTACCAACAGCCGATTTGGAAGAAGACCGTCCAGCGCTACCTGATGAAGTTGCCTTAGGAGTTACTTACGATAATATTGATGATTATCTTGAAGGAAAGGTAGTTTCAAAAGAAATTAGTGATAAAATTGAAAATTGGTATTTAAAGACAGAACACAAACGACATCTGCCAATTACTGTTTATGATTCTTTTTGGAAGTAAATAGTTGCGTAAGCTGTTTCATTTCAGTTATAATTAAAGAAATCATAGGGGAGTAACTGGCGGTTATCCGCGGCAATGTCACCAACAAGAAAGTTCTTTTTCTGGTATTGCCTTAAATAGTGAGACTTATGTATGTTTAAAGTTCTGCAACATACATAGGTCTTTTTTTGTATTTTGTGAAACTATTATAAGGAGGATTACTATGACAAAAAGGATTTACGCACAATCAGTTGACGAAGTTTTAGCAGGCCAAAAGACAGATTTGGCAGGGTTAACAACCCAAGAGGTTAAAGAAAGAACAGACAAGTATGGATTGAATCAGTTGTCAGAAGGTAAACGTAAAACAATATTACAAAAATTCTTTGATCAGTTTAAAGATTTCATGATAATCGTTTTAATTGTGGCTGCGTTAATTGCGGCATCATCAGGTGAAGTTGTGGACGCAATTATCATCATGTTAGTTGTTGTTTTAAACGCTGTATTCGGTGTTTTTCAAGAATCTAAGGCTGAAGAGGCAATTAATGCGTTAAAAGAAATGTCGACACCTAACGCAAATGTAAAACGAAATGGGCAAATTGAAACTGTAAAAAGTGAAAATTTAGTACCTGGAGATATTGTTTTACTTGAAGCAGGGGATGTTATTCCAGCAGATTTACGTTTAACACAGATTGCTTCTCTTAAAATTGAAGAATCTGCTTTAACTGGTGAATCAGTACCTGTTGATAAAAGTTTAAATTTATTAAATGATGAAGATGCTGGTATTGGCGATCGCCATAATATGGCGTTTATGAATAGTAATGTAACTTATGGGCGTGGTGAAGGAATCGTTGTTGGAACAGGGATGAACACTGAAGTTGGACGTATTGCAGGAATGCTCAATTCTGCCGATGAAATGAAAACACCACTACAAGATAATCTTAACCAATTAGGTAAAACATTAACTATTTTAATATTAATTATTGCTGTTATTGTTTTCTTCGTTGGTCTACAAAATGGAGATAATAGTGTCATTGATATGTTGTTAATTGCGATTTCATTAGCTGTAGCTGCAATTCCAGAAGGATTACCAGCTATTGTTACAATTATTTTAGCACTTGGAACACAAAAGATGGCAAAAAGAAATGCGATTGTTAGAAAATTACCAGCAGTTGAAACACTTGGTAGTACTGACATTATTGCATCAGATAAGACGGGTACATTAACGTTAAATCAAATGACTGTTGAAAAAATATTTATAAATAATGAGTTATTAGATGCCGATAAGGTGGAAACAAATTTAGAAAGTCCACTATACCAGGTGATGTCTTTCAGTAATGACACAAAACAAACATCTGAGGGCAATTTAATTGGTGACCCAACAGAGACGGCTCTAATTCAATATCATTTAGATCATGGATTAGATGTGGATGCATTATTAAGCAGTGAACCTCGAGTTGCTGAAGTTCCATTTGATTCAGAACGTAAATTGATGTCAACAATTCAAAAAAATGAGGATAAATCTTTTTTTGTTGCTGTTAAGGGTGCTCCCGATCAACTATTAAAACGGGTAACACGTTATATTGAAAATGGCGAAATTAAACCGATAACTGATGCACAGCTAGATTATATTATGACTAATAATCATGATATGGCAACGCAAGCATTACGCGTGTTAGCATTCGCGTATCGTGAAATGCCTGCAATTCCAGCGGTATTAGATTCAGAAACTGTGGAAAATGATTTGATTTTTGCTGGATTAGTTGGAATGATTGATCCAGAGCGACCAGAAGCTGCTGCTGCAGTTAGCGAAGCTAAGAAAGCCGGGATCCGTCCTTTGATGATTACAGGCGATCATCGCGATACTGCCGAAGCTATTGCAGTTCGATTAGGAATTGTTGAAGCTGGACAACATGAAGCAATTATTTCTGGTTCTGAATTAGATGATTTATCAGACTCAGAATTTGAAAATAAGGTTGAACAATATTCTGTATATGCAAGGGTATCGCCTGAACATAAAGTGCGAATTGTTAAAGCATGGCAGAAAAAGAATCAAGTGGTTGCTATGACTGGTGATGGTGTGAACGATGCGCCAGCTTTGAAATCGGCTGATATTGGAATTGGGATGGGTATTACAGGAACTGAAGTATCTAAAGGTGCTTCAGATATGGTTCTCGCTGATGATAATTTTGCGACAATTGTTTTTGCTGTTAAGGAAGGACGAAAAGTCTTTTCTAATATTCAAAAATCAATTCAATATTTACTTTCTGCAAACTTAGGTGAAGTATTAACCTTGTTTGTTATGACAATGATGGGTTGGAGTATTTTGGCACCAGTCCATATTTTGTGGATTAACTTGGTAACAGATACATTTCCCGCAATTGCACTTGGTGTAGAACCTGCTGAAAAAGGATTGATGGATCAAAAACCACGTGGACGTAAATCAAACTTCTTCTCTGGTGGTGTGATGCCAAGTATTATTTATCAAGGTATCTTAGAAGGGGCTATAACATTATTTGTTTATTGGTTGGCTTTAACGTATCCTGTTCATATGGGTGATAAATTAATTCATGCAGATGCTTTAACAATGGCTTTTGCAACATTAGGATTAATTCAGTTATTCCATGCATTCAATGTTAAATCAATCCATGGGTCAATCTTCAACCGTAATATCTTTAAAAATGTGACGTTTAATTGGTCAATTTTGGCATCATTTGCGTTGCTCGCAGCAACTATTTTAATCCCCGGATTAAATAAAATGTTCCATGTTAGCCATTTAGATATGTATCAATGGGGTATTGTTTTAGCGGGATCATTCTCAATTATTGTGATTGTTGAAATTGTGAAGCTTGGCCAACGATTATTCAGAAAAAATAAATAAAAGGAAGTTTATATCTTGAAAAAAAGAGTTAATGTAAATTATTATATCAATGCGTTAAATGATGTTGCGCAAGCAACTGAAGAAATGGGTAATTCTTTAAATGATCATTACGAAGTAATGGAAAAAGCCATTACTGCAGGTGACTTTTCTATTGTTTCAGATGATGAATTCACAACTACTAAAGAAAAATTTGTTGAAGGTACAGCAAGTTACCAAGAAAATTTAAGCAAATTAGATGATTTACAAGTACCCATTCCTGTTTTGGGAAAACATAAAAAATTAATTAGTGGTTATCGTACTTTTGTTGAAGGTTGCGATGAGATGACAAGTAGTATTAATGTTGAGAAACATCTTGTCGAGGTTGATGCATTTAAAGCTTCAGAAGAAAAACAAGATAAAGGAATGACGCAAACAACTGATATGATGCAACGTATCATGCAACAAATTTTAGGTTAAATTTAATTAAAGAGATTGATATTAGGAATGGTTGTACTGACGCCTATTATTAGTCTCTTTTTTATGAACAAAAAATATTCGAATTGAGGTCGTTATCATGGAAAAAAACATTATGCCGTTAGTATTAAAAGAGCTAAATCAGTATCGAGAAAAACAAATTAACGCAGTTTTAGGGATGCTTGATGAAGGAAATACTGTTCCATTTATTGCACGATATCGAAAAGAAAGAACAGATAGTTTAGACGAAGTTCAAATTCGTGAAATTGAGACAACTTATAAACATGTTGAGAGTTTAGAAAAACGTAAAGCAGAAGTTATCCACATAATTGAAGAACAAGGTAATTTAACAGAAGCTTTAAAAAATAAAATTAGTTTAGCAAAAAAATTGCAACAGATTGAAGATTATTATTTACCTTTTAAACAAAAACGTCGTACTAAGGCCACTATTGCCAAAGAGGCTGGATTAGAACCATTTGCCAAATGGTTGTTGACATTCCCCCAAACAGCAGCTGAAATTAATCAGAAAGCAAGCACATTTATTAATGTTGATGCTGAAATTTTAACTGAAGAAGACGTTTTTGCTGGGGTACATGAAATTTTAGCTGAAGCATTTGGTGAAAGTGCCGAATATCGTGAGTGGATTCGTAAAGTAACTCAAAAAGATAGTTTGTTTGAAGCAAAAGTTAAAGCTGAAGAAAAAGACGAAAAAGGTATTTATCGTGATTACTATGAGTTTAGTGAATCTTTAAAATCAGTCGTTCCGCATCGTGTACTGGCAATTAATCGTGGTGAAAAAGAGGGAATCTTAAAAGCTTCCGTTGTTGTACCAGAACAAGCAATTATGACATTTATGCATTTTAGAATTATTGGGAAAAATAGTGGTGACGCTGTACCAATCATTGAAAATGCGTATCAAGATAGTTATAAACGCTTTATTAAACCATCAATTGAGCGTGAAATTCGTAAAGGTATGACAGAGGTTGCTGAAGAACAAGCTATTAATGTGTTTGGGGATAACTTATACCATTTACTTATGCAAGCACCATTAAAAGGGAAAGTTGTTTTAGGTTTTGATCCAGCCTATCGAACAGGCTGTAAGTTAGCCATCGTGGATGGTACAGGTAAATTCTTAGACAAATTGGTAATTTATCCACATAAACCTGCAAATGGTGAAAAACGTGCCGCAGCTGCTGGACAATTTAAACAGTTCCTTGAAAAATACCAAGTTGAAATGATTGCAATTGGAAATGGAACAGCAAGTCGAGAATCTGAACAATTTGTTTCAGATATTTTAAAAGAAATCGAACGGCCAATTTTTTATGTCATTGTAAATGAGGCTGGGGCATCGGTTTATTCAGCTAGTCAAGCAGCTCGTGATGAATTCCCAGAACTTCACGTTGAAGAACGCTCTGCTATTAGTATCGGCCGTAGATTGCAAGATCCTTTGGCTGAATTAATTAAGATTGATCCTAAATCTGTTGGAGTCGGTCAGTATCAACATGATGTTGCTGAAAAAAAATTGGATGCACAGTTAGATGTCGTGATTGAAGATGCTGTGAATAAAGTTGGGGTTAATTTAAATACAGCTAGTTCAGAGCTATTAACAAAAATTTCTGGATTAAATTTAACAATTGCTAAAAATGTTGTTACTTATCGTGACGAAAATGGTAAATTTACGAAGCGTCAACAACTTAAGAAAGTACCACGCTTAGGACCAAAAGCTTATGAACAAGCAATTGGATTTTTACGTATTGTTTCTGGGGATAACATTTTAGATAATACTGATATTCATCCTGAAAGTTATCCACTAACAAAGATTTTGTTGAAAGAATTGGGGATAAAAATAACTAATTTGGGTAAAACTGAGACAAATGACCAATTAGCACAGACAAATGCTGAAAATTTGGCACAAGTTGTGGGTAGTGGTGTGGAAACAGTAGCAGATATTCTAGCTAGTTTACAAAAACCAGGCCGTGATTTACGTGACGATATGCCGGCACCGTTACTACGACACGATGTGTTAACAATTGAGGACTTAGAACCCGGCATGTCATTACAAGGAACCGTTCGGAACGTAATTGATTTTGGTGCGTTTGTAGATATTGGTGTTAAACAAGATGGACTTGTCCACATTTCACAATTAACAGATAAGTTCGTTAAGAAACCAAGTGAAGTGGTTGCGGTTGGGGACATAGTTACAGTGTGGGTAATGGAAGTTGATTTGAAACGTAATCGCGTTCAGTTAACAATGAAACGACCAACGGATAAATAAGATGACTGATTTTGAATTAACAGCTTTAGTTCAAAACTTATCCACAACTTTTTTTAAGCAGCCATTTATCCACAAAGCAACATTTAATAAAAGACTACGAACGACGGGTGGACGGTATCGATTAAATGACCATAATATTGAAATTAATCCTAAAATGCTGACGGAACATGGTGAGGATATTTTAATAGGTGTTATCAAGCATGAATTATGTCATTATCATCTGCATATTGCTAAAAAGGGTTATCAACATCGTGATCATGATTTCAAACAGCTACTGACAATTGTAGGTGGTAGCCGGTTTGCCCCTCTTGGTCCAAAACAGGCTAAAAAGAAAAGAGTTATTCACTATCAATGCTCTAATTGTGGACAACAGTATCAACGACAAAGAAAAATTAACCTGTCACGCTACGTTTGCTCGAAGTGTCGAAGTAAGTTAATTTTAATGGAATACTAATTTATTTTAAATGGGACTTGTAACAAGGAACAATTTTTGCTACAATTATGATTGTTCTTGCGAGTATGGCGGAATTGGCAGACGCGTCAGACTAAGGATCTGGTGGGATAATATCCCGTGATGGTTCGAATCCATTTACTCGCATAATAGTTTTACTTAAAAGCACTCGACCTTGTTACTATGGGGTTTAGTGCTTTTTTTAATGAAAGATTGCCATACTGGCGTATTATGAAATTAAAGAATTATTAAGCGTTAATTATTTTGGTGTCTTAATTTTGCGATTATTGATAAAATAGAATGAATTAAACTTAACGACTGGGAGAATGGGTAAATTGAATAATTATGTCAAAATAAAAAATATGGCACATTTTGTGCCGGAACGAATTGTGACAAATAATGAATTAGCTAAATTTATGCCAACCTCGGATGAATGGATAGTGGCGCATACTGGGATTAAAACACGACACTATGCAATTGATGAAAATACATCAGATTTGAGTACAAAAGTAGCAAATGAACTTTTACTTAAATCTGGGTATGAAGCCACAGATATTGATTTAATTATTATTTCCACAATTTCGCCAGACGCCTTAACACCATCGACAGCTGCGATTGTTCAAGGAAATATTGGCGCAATGAACGCCTTTGCTTTCGATATTAGCGCTGCTTGTGCGGGATTTATATTTGCTATGAGTACCGCAGAAAAGTTTTTACGTACAGGGCAATACAAACGGGCAATTGTGATTAGTGCAGAAGTTAACTCAAAAATGATGGATTTTAAGGATCGAACAAGCGCTGTATTTTTTGGAGACGGTGCAGGTGGTGCTCTTCTTGAAGCCTCAAATAATTCAGCGGATGAAAGCTTTATTGCTGAAAAAATAGAAACAAATGGGCAAAAAAAGGATGTTATTCATAGTGGACGTATTGAACCATTAAGTGATGTTAATGAAGATAATTATCCAACAATAGATGCATTTTTCCAAGAGGGACGAGATGTGTTTGAATTTGCTACAACAGTTGTGCCTAATCAGATGAAACAATTACTTAAAGATAATAAGTTAAAAACAAGTGATATTGATTTGGTTGTTTGCCATCAAGCAAATTTAAGAATTATTGAAACAATTGCTGATGAGTTAGGGATGCCAATTGAAAAATTTGCAACAAGTGTTATTCATCACGGAAATACATCTTCAGCCGGGATTCCAATGGCCCTAAATGAAGCAATTCAACAAGGGTTTACGGGTGGTACAGTTTTATTAACTGGATTTGGAGCTGGCTTAGCATATGGAAGTTTACTAATAAAAATTTAAGGTGTGTGCAAATTAATGAAATTTAATGAAATTAATCAATTATTAGATAAAATTGCGACAATGCCATTTTCTCATGTTGAAATTGAAGATGGTGACTTTAAAGTAGTTGTAGATCAAGAAAAAACAGCCGAAAAAATAAAAGTAGCAACAAATATACAAGAAGATGATAGTGACACCATTTTTATCGTTAAAAGCCCACTTGTTGGGTTAGTTCATTTTGATAAAATGGGAACAATTGGGACTAAAATTATTAAAAAGCAGGTTATTGCTCAAATTGAAAGTATGAAATTATACAATGATATCCAATCGCCAGTGACAGGTATCGTACTTGAACAACTAGTAGATGATGGTGAATTAGTCGAATTTGATCAAGAGTTACTTAAAATTAGAATAGATGGATAGGTGAGTCATTTGTTTCGAAAAATTTTAATAGCGAATCGTGGAGAAGTGGCTGAACGAATTATTCGCGCTTGCCAAAAATTAAATATACAAACGGTCGCTATTTATTCAACAGTGGATGCACAAAGTCGATTTGTTGAACTTGCTGATGAAAAAATTTGCATTGGGCCAGCCTTAGCAAAAGATTCTTATTTAAATCGAGAGAGTATATTGATGGCAGCATTAAGTTTAAATGTTGATGCAATTCATCCAGGATACGGGTTTCTATCAGAAGATGCGCATTTTGCACAAATGTGTATGGAATGTGGTATTACTTTTATTGGTCCGGAAGCGGAATTAATCCAGCAACTAGCAGATAAAGATAAATCTCGTTTGTTAGCAATTGAGAAAGGGGTACCCGTTATTCCTGGATCTGATTTAATTACTTCTAACGAAGAATTGATTGAGCAAGCAAATAAAATTGGATTCCCACTATTAATTAAAGCTTCACATGGCGGAGGCGGCAAGGGTATCAGAGCAGTTGAAAGGAAATCTGATTTGTTATCTGGCGCTGAGATTGTTCAGCAAGAAGCAAAGGCTTCTTTTGCTGAGGGAAGTTTTTATCTTGAAAAAAAATTGATAAACGCGCGGCATATAGAAGTGCAAATTATCGGTGATGGGCACCATGTTCAAGTGTTAGGAAATCGGGATTGTAGCTTGCAAAATCACCGACAAAAAGTGATTGAAGAAAGCCCATCAGTTGTCTTAACTAGTGAGCAACAAAGCCAACTCTACTATTTTACGCGTCAGTTAATCAAAAATTTACATTACGTTGGATTAGGAACTGTAGAATTTTTATTTGCGAATAATCAATTTTATTTTTTAGAAATGAATACACGATTGCAAGTCGAACATGGTGTTACTGAAGAAACTGTTAAAATGGATGTTGTTCAACAACAGTTGTTAGTTGCTGAAGGTAAAGAAGTATTGAATAATGATGTAGAAATGAATGGACATGCAATCGAATGTCGATTATCCTTAATTCCAAGTGTGAAAACTAAAATTACATGTTTTGATTTTCCTAAAGATATTCGAATTGAAACGGGTTATGGTGTCGGTGACACCATCTCTGCTTTCTATGACGGACTATTAGCAAAAATTATTTGTCATGCTGAAACGAGAGAATTAGCTATTTTAAAAATGCAAAAATCACTTGAATCAATTTATATTTCAGGAATTGAAACTAATTTAACGCAATTAAAAATAATTATAAAATCACAAGAATTTATTGAAAATACCATTTCAATTGATAGCAAAATTTAAAGGCGGTGGCGGTAATGAGTCATTATCCAAAGACAAATCAATGGCAAAAGTGCCGAAATTGTGGGACGCATTTACATGAAAGTGAATGGGCACCTTATTTTATTTGTCCTAAATGCCAAACTTATAAACGCTTGACTGCTATGGAGAGAATTGCTATTTTAACAGATGAAAACGGTTTTGAGGTAATAAATGTAGCAAATAAAACAGAAAATAAAGCACAATTTCCAGGTTACTCAGAAAAACTGGAACGTGCTAAGCGTTCAACGACATCTGATGAAGCCGTTATTGTCGGTGAAGGTAGCATTGATCAACAACCATTGATTTTAGCAGTAATGGATAGTTTTTTTATGATGGGATCATTGAATACGACGGCAGGGACTAGAATTAAGTTAGGGATGCAAGTCGCATTAGATAAACGACTGCCATTTGTAATCGTTACTGCTTCTGGTGGTGCAAGAATGCAAGAGGGAATTTATTCGTTATTACAAATGAATTCGATTCTTTACATGAAACAAAAACTAGATAATGCAGGGTTATTAGTCATGTCCCTATTGACGGATCCAACAATGGGTGGTGTCAGTGCTAGCTTTGCACTAAATAACGATATTGTATTAGCTGAAAAACAAGCTAAAATTGGCTTTGCTGGTGAAAGAGTGATTAAACAGACGACAAATGAAAAGCTACCTGCTAATTTTCAAACAGCAGAAGGTTTATATGAAAATGGATTTGTTGATCAGGTTATTGATCGGAAAAACATAAAACAGATTCTTAGTCAGCTACTACTATTACACGTGTGAGGGGATATTAAAAATGGACTCAGATTTTTTAAAAAAAGTTCGATCGAATGATAGATTAAGTGCTAAATTTATTATTTCTAGTCTATTTGATGTGTTTTTCGAAAATCATGGTGATCGAGTTGGCGAAGAGGATGCTTCCATTATTGGTGGGATTGGACTTTTTCATAAGTGCCCAGTGACAGTTATTGGCATTAATCGGGGCGTAAATTTAGAAGAACGTTTAGCCTATAATTTTGGTGCCGTGAAGCCAAGTGGGTATCGAAAAGCAATGCGATTACTAAATGAAGCTGAAAAATTTAAGCGACCTGTTGTAACGCTAATTAATATGCCCGGCGCAGATGCCAGCGTTAAATCAGAACAAACAGGACAGAGCTATATTATTTCTGAAATGATTTTAAAAATGGGTGCATTACAAGTGCCGAATATTGCCATTTTTTTAGGTGAAGGTCAAAGCGGTGGTGCACTGGCTTTAGCAAATGCAAATGCTATTATGATGGTTGAAAATAGCTTATTTTCAGTAGCATCTCCAGAAGCCGTTAGTGCTATTTTGAAGAAAACTAATCCAAATGAGATTGAAACAAGTTTGCCAATGACGGCTACTGAGTTATTTAATATTGGATTGATTGATGTGGTATTGCCAGAAACTAATCAGGCAGCAACAATAAGTCTAATGGACAGTAGTCTAAATGAATTGCTGAAGAACCTAGCGACTAAATCATCTAATGAACTTATTGAACAAAGAGAAATGAAATACCAAAAGTTTTTAGAAAATTGGTAAAAAAGAAACGGACCTCAAATTTTAATTGAGGTCCGTTTCTTTTTTATATCTATTTATTTAGAGAGTTGCTGTTCTAAACTAGTAAAGGCTTGTGTTGATTTGTTTAAACCTAATTGAGAACGAATAGCATTTGAGACGCGTTTCTTTTCAGTCGATGTTGGAACTTCATATGAAAGACCATCAACATCTGTACTTACTCCTTGCAAGAAATCAGAGTGAATTGATTCTGTAGCGGCGCTGTAGTTTGTTTCTACTGTGAGCATATCATTAAAACTAAGATCAGTTACCATGTTTCCGTCAATTGTTTTTAATAATTTTTTGTAGTTTGCGAGTGAATTTACAGATTTAGCTTTTCCGGTAATTGCTGTAATAATCTGTTTTTGACGTTTTTGACGGCCATAATCACCTAGTGGATCTGAATGACGCATTCGCGTATAAGCTAAGGCTTGTTTGCCGTTTAAATGGATTGTCTTACCTTTTTTATAATGAGTTCCTTCAAGTTTAAATGAAAGTAATGGTTTGACATCAACACCACCAACGGTATCAACAATTTTCTTTAATCCATTCATGTTAATTAACATATAATAATCAATTGGGATATCTAATAAATTTTGAACAGTATTAACAGCAGATGTTGAACCATCTTTGCCACCATAGGTATAGGCACTGTTTATTTTTGAAGAGCTTTCATCACTTCCGTCAATTTTAACTTGAGTATCACGAGGAATACTTGTTAAGGTAGTTTTATTTGTTGTTGGATTAACTGTTGCAACGATCATTGTATCCGTGCGTCCTGTATCACTTCGACCAAGTGCGCCAGTATCAGTCCCCATTAATAGAATTGAAAAAGGTTTTTTCTCACTCAAAATACTGGAAACATTTCTTAATTTTTTTGCTTTGGTTTTCTTGTAAGTTTTTGCGACGGTATCTTCAGTATGTGTGAATACTGAATAGGCATATACACCTCCAGAAGCAATACCTAAAATCATAATTATCAATAGTGTCCACAGTATTGGATGCTTATTTTTATTGCTTTGAGAACTGCCTTTTATTGGAGATGGCATTCCCAAGTTATTATTTTTAGCCATATTTATTCATACCTTTCATTACATTAATTAAGCTGATTATACGATAAAAAAAGGGATAAAAAGCAAAAAAAATTTTTTCTTACGGTATTATTAAATAATTGAAAAAATGTAAAAGAATGAAAAGGACAACTTTGATTAATTAAGTAATGTTAAATCAGTGAAAAACGACTAATTGTATTACGCTTTTGTCATTTTAATATAGAACTCGTAAATGCCTATTTAACAACAAATAAGAGGGATAAAAACAATGGAAATGGCCTTTTGTAACATTTGTGTAATCATACTGAAATTAAAAGATGTAAATTAAATTCGAATGTAAACTAACCGTAATGGTATGTACCTAAGAACCGTGCTATTCTATTCTAGTCGAGAAAAACGAATACGCTAAAATTAAATAATAATTATGAAATCAACTAGGAGAGTGCCTTTTGAAAATTAATAGTAAAATTGCTAAAGTAATGATGATGACAGCTACACTTATTGGAATGAGCGCAGTTGCAGAACAAGCTAACGCTTCAGATAGTGTAACTGAACTAACAAGCACGATTGCTAAATTAAATAGCAAGAGCACTAAAGTTGCTGCAAAATTAGCAACAATTAATAGTGAAATTACTTCAACTCAAGCTGAAGTTAAGGATGCTAAAGATACAGCTGCAAAACTTGAATCAGATCAATACAAATTAGGTAAGAAGATCAGCAGATTAAATGTTGAAATTTCACAAAGAGATTCACAATTAGCTGATCAAACACGTGCTTTACAAGTTGATGGAAGTACAGCAAGCATGGTTGAATTTGTTTCAGATTCAAAAAGTGTTGTTGATGCCTTCAAACGTGTGGGAACAGTTACAACATTAGTTGGTGCTGGTCAAAAAGCTGCTAAACAACAAAAAGCTGATAAAGCAGAAGTTAAATCTTCTAAAGTTGAATTAGATGAAAAGGCTGCAGATCAACAAAAAACAGTTAAAGAATATACAAACAAACAAGCTGAACTAGCGGTTAAACAAGCAAACGCAAATACATTAAAAGCACAAATTGATACAAAAAAATCAGATACACAATCATCTATCGATAAAGCAAAAGCAGCAGAAAAAGCTGCTGAAAAAGCAGCAGCAGAAACTAAAGCAGCAAATGAAAAGAACGATGCAGCAGCAGCAGATGCAGCTGCATCAAAAGCAACTGAAGCTGCAAGTACAGATACTTCAAGTAATAAAGCAGTAAAAAGCTCAAATACTTCAGCTTCAAGTGAAAAAGCTGTCACAACTTCAACTACAAATAGTTCAAGTAAAAAAGCAGCAACAAGTGCTGTGAGTGCTTCAAGTCTTGATACAAGTAGTATTACTGCTCTAGCAAGATCATTAACAACAAAGAGCATCCCATATGTATGGGGCGGAAAATCATTGAGCGGTTTTGATTGTTCAGGATTTACTAGTTATGTTTATGCTCATGCTGCTGGAAAATCTATTGGTGGCTACACTGTTGCTCAAGAAGGACAAGTTAGCTATGAATCAGTTTCTCAAGCACAACCTGGAGACTTACTTTTCTGGGGATCAAAAGGATCATCATACCATGTTGCTATCTACTTAGGTGGAAGTCAATTTGCTGAAGCTCCAACTGAAGGACAAAATGTTAAAATTAGCACAATGAGTGCTTACTGGAAACCAGATTTTGCTGGTCGAGTAAAATAAATAATTAAAAGACTTAAGACAACAATGTTGTTTTAAGTCTTTTTTGTTATAATGAGTATTAATGAAGAGTGAAGAAGGTTTTAATAATGGTTGAATTAGTCATGGTAAGACATGGTGAGAGTCTAGCAAATCAAAATAATGAATACACCGGTTGGACAGATGTTCCATTAACGGCTAAGGGCATCGCTGAAGCTAGAGTTGCAGGAACAGTTATTCTTAATACAAATATTCAATTTTCACAGGTTCATACATCTGTCTTAAAACGAGCTATTAAAACGAGTAATATTATGATGGAAGAAATGAATCAACTTTGGATTCCAATACAGAAAAATTGGCGTCTTAATGAACGACATTATGGTGCCTTGCGCGGTTTAAATAAAGATGAAACCAAACGTATCTACGGTATTAAACAAGTAGCCCAATGGCGCCGTAGTTATACGACTATCCCACCTAGTTTATCTGTACCTGATAATGATAGACGGTACAAGCAACGTGTTAAAAGTAGCTTACCAACATCAGAAAGCTTAGAAATGGCATTTAAACGGATTTTACCTTACTGGCAAGATGTCATTGCCCCAGAGTTAAGACAAGGTAATAACCAGTTGATTGTCGCACATGGCAGTACACTTAGGGTATTGATAAAATATTTAGAAAATATTTCAGATGCAGATATTGATGGCGTTGAGGTTCCGAATGGTGTCCCTATTTGGTATACATTAAATGATGATTTAACAATTAAAAGCAAAAAAATTTTAACACAAAAAAAGTAACAACAATTCAATATTGTTGTTACTTTTTTAATTATGCTAATGCACCCATTGGATCCCAAGGAGCAAGGACTTTAGGTTCTTCTTTTAGAATAGCTTGTAATTTTTCTGGTAAGAATTTTTTGTTAACGACAACTTGATAACAATATTCTTCCATCCAGTCATCACTCATAACGAAGAAGCCTTTATTACCAACTTTTTCGCCCCATGAGTTTTCAACTTTCCATTTGGTTGCTTGATCATTAACCAAATCAACACCTGTTAGAACCATAGCATGAGTCATTAGACTCTCACCGTAATCAAGGCGTTCAGCTTTTGATAAAGCTAGATCAATATTGAACAATTCATCTTTATGATAAAGTTCAGTATCCATAATACCAATTTGGCGTTCAGACGATTGACCAACATCACAACCGAACCAGACGCTCTCGCCAGATTGTAATTGTTTGATGGCAACATCTCTAAAATCAGCCATGTTAATGTTTAAATGGCGAATAGGACGCCCATCAACAACATTTCCAAGACGATCAACTGTGTACATATTATTGTAAGGTTTATCATCTGTTGGACCATTAATGATTGAGACGTATTCATCTAAGTCCCAACCGATAAATTTTTCATAGAATGTTTTTGGTGTTAAATTTTTATCAATATGATATTCATTATCAGAATCACGATATTCAAAGTCAAATGTTGCAGGAGGTTCACCAAAACTGTATGCTAATAAACGATAAATTTCAGTAAGTTTAGCTTCTTTGACGACTTCAATTTCTTTTGAACTTGTTCCGGCAGCAACGAGTTCACGTAAATCAACAGCATCTTTTCTTAATTTTAAGTTTAAAGTTGAATTGATTTCGCTTGATTTAGAACTATTATATGTTTCAGGCATCACAGATTGAGGAACAACACCATATTTTTCAATAATTGCAACGATCATATCCCATTGGCCGCCATCTTGTTGTGGAGTTGTCATTAACCATGAAACGGTACGGTCACTAGTTGGTTTATCAGCTGTTTCAAGAACATTTTGATAAAAGTAATTTGCTTTTTCAAGTTTATCCCAGAAGTAAGTGAAATTTTGTGACAATTCAAAATCTTTGGCAACTTTAAAATTTGTTTTCATGTCATGACGCATTGTATTTAATGCGGCGAACATCCAACAACGACCTGATTGCTTTTGGTTAGAAACATTACCAACATCCAGATCAATTGAGAAAACAGGTTCCATTTTAGCTTGGGCTTTTAAATCGTAACTATTTGCTAAAATACCATTTTTTGTAACGGCACGTTCAATAACTTCATGGCTTTCACGTGCATGTAAATTTTTTTGGAATTTTGCGAGTTGTTCTGAACTAATTGATTGTGTCAAAAAAATCACACTCCTATATAAGATTTAAGTACTGTGGCTATTATAATATATCTCGTTAGATTAGTAAACAATGTTAAAAAGAAAAGAAAATTCTCATTTTTAAATAAAATCAATTTGCGTATTTAAAAAGAGCCAATAAAAATTAGCTCTTCTTTAGAATTATTTAATTGTAAAGGTGTCAGAACGTGCGTGTAAAACTTCAGGACCATCTTGACGTCCAACGATAACCGTATTTACACAATCTAAAAATAGACCTTGTTCTACAACACCAACTTGTTTAGCTAAATAATCTTGTATGCTAGCAGGATCGTTTATTTCACCTAAATATAAATCGATGACAAAATTTTTAGAGTCAGTTAAAACATTTTCATTATCAACAGTTCTAAATTTGGGATTAAATCCTTTAGCTTCTAATTTTTTGAATAATTGATGACTACCGTAAGGGATAACTTCAACGGGAAGAGGGAATTTACCCAACGTATGAACCATTTTACTTTCATCAACAATCCACATATTTTGATTTGAATTAATAGCAACAATTTTTTCAAATAAATGAGCAGCACCGCCACCTTTAATACCTTGGAAATGGTCATCAATTTCATCTGCACCATCAATTGTTAAATCAATGTGGTCAACTTCATCAACTGATTTAACTGGAATACCAAGTGATTTTGCTTGTTCTTCAGTTCTAATTGATGTTGAAACACCGATAATTGATAAGTTTTCATTTTTAACACGTTGACCTAATGCATCTACCATAAATTTAACGGTTGAGCCTGTACCAAGTCCAACAACCATACCGTCTTTAATAAACTCGACAGCTTTTTGTCCAACTAATTTTTTTAAATTGTCTTGATTCATGTGTGTCACTCTCCTATTTTTTATTTAGGTGTATAAATTAATTCTAAAAGTTCTGGATGTTCACTAAAATAAAACTTTGTATAAGGGCATAATGGTAAAATAGTTTGCTGATTTAGAATAACTTGTTTAATTAAGTAATCAGTTGTACTTTTTGCAAGCCCTTGATGACGCTGATTGTCAGCTACCCAAGTATGTTCAATGACCATTGTCTGATTAGCATTAATCATGGTAAAACTAATTCGACTAATTAACTCGTCATTAACGTTGTACACGCGTAAATCGGTTTCATTTAGTTGGAAATCCATTTGAACACCTTCCCTTTGAATGTAATTATACCATTAAAAAATGCCCAAAAACTAGCCATTTATGTCATAAATGAGGTAAGATAAAAAGTAAACAGATTACGGGGATAAACAAATGAAAACAAGAGGATTTGAAATTGTTACTAAATATGCAGGGAAAATTGACTTACCCGTTCGATCAACAACAACTTCGGCAGGATATGACTTAGCTGCAGCTGAAGATTTTACATTACCTTCAATCTGGAAAAGTGGATTTTTAAAGGTTTTATGGCTAATTAGGCATCGTGAATCGGTGGCTGAAGAAGAGCTCATTCAAGCAAATAAAATTTTGAAACCTTATTTAATTCCCACAGGAATTAAAGCGTATATGCTAGATAATGAATTTTTATTATTAGCAAATCGTTCAAGTAGCCCCTTAAAACGTGGACTGATTTTACCAAATGGAATTGGTGTTATTGATTCTGATTACTATAATAACGAAAAAAATGAAGGTGAAATTTTCATACAAATTGTTAATTTTAGTTTAAAAGATCAAATGGTAAAAAAAGGAGATCGGATAGGCCAAGGGATTTTTATGCCCTATTTAACTGTTGATAATGAAAAGGTGACCGCTACAAAACGTATTGGCGGATTTGGTTCATCAGGTAAATAGTTATTATAGAATGATTAAGAATTTCAATTGAAATTACAGGTTGTCGTTTATGTGATAAAATATTAACAATAGAATTTATAATGAAAGGGTGGGGAGTTTGTATGGCAAAAGTAAAAACGCAATTTGTATGTCAAAACTGTGGATACACCTCACCAAAGTATTTGGGTCGTTGCCCTAACTGTAACGAATGGAACACGATGGTAGAAGAGCGTGAACAATCACAAAAAGCAGATCGTAAAGCTCGTGTCAGTTTTACTGGAGCTTCTGTTAAACCAGAACTATTAGATGATATCTCAATGGCAGAACAAGAACGTGTTGAAACTGAGTTAGGTGAATTAAATCGTGTTCTTGGTGGTGGTGTTGTACCCGGGTCATTAGTTTTAATTGGTGGTGATCCAGGCATTGGTAAATCAACATTACTTTTACAAGTTTCTGGTCAACTAAGCCAAACTGGCGGAACTGTCTTATATGTTTCTGGTGAAGAAAGTGCTGTTCAGATTAAAATGCGTGCACAGCGCCTCGGTGTTGGAGGTCAGAAATTTTATCTTTACCCTGAAACAGATATGGGTAATATTCGTCAAAATATTGAGACATTAAATCCTGATTACGTAGTCATTGACTCAATTCAAACAATGCAAGAACCAGAAATGTCTGCTGCAGTTGGCAGTGTTTCTCAAATTCGAGAAGTAACTGCTGAATTATTACAAATTGCTAAAACGAATGGTATTACGATTTTTATTGTTGGACATGTAACAAAAGGTGGTGCAATTGCTGGTCCCAAAATTTTGGAACATATGGTTGATACAGTCCTTTATTTTGAAGGAGATATGCATCACACGTTCCGTATTTTACGCGCTGTTAAAAACCGATTTGGTTCAACAAATGAAATTGGAATTTTTGATATGCGTGAAGGTGGGTTATTTGAAGTTGCAAACCCATCAGAAATTTTCTTAGAAGAACGTTTGGCTGGCGCAACAGGTTCTGCTATTGTTGTATCTATGGAAGGAACACGACCTATTTTGGTTGAAGTTCAAGCATTAATCACACCAACAGTTTACGGAACGGCGAAGCGTACAACTACAGGGCTTGATCACAATCGTGTGTCATTAATAATGGCCGTTCTTGAAAAACGTGCAAGTTTATTATTACAGAACCAGGATGCTTATCTTAAGGCGGCTGGTGGCGTAAAATTAGATGAACCAGCTATTGATTTAGCGATTGCTGTTAGTATTGCGTCAAGTTATCGAGATAAAGAAACAGACCCTGCAGACAGTTTTGTAGGTGAAATTGGATTGACTGGTGAAATTCGACGTGTTAATCGGATTGAACAACGGGTTGCTGAAGCACAAAAGCTTGGATTTAAACGAATTTTTATTCCTAAAAATAATTTATCAGGATGGACACCACCTAAAGGAATTACAGTTGTTGGTGTTGCTACACTAAGCGAAGCACTAAAAGTAGTGTTTAGTTAGAAAGGAGGAGTTGTCAATGCGTAGAAATATTATTAAAGGTGTTGTTGCACTAGTCGGCGGTGGAATTGGTGTTAGTTTGCTACCACTTTTTTGGAAATTAGTGAGTATTGCGGAGATTGGTATATTAAATAATAGTGTTGTTAATTTTTTAATAGGTGTCGGTTTAGCTCTTATTCTATCTTTATTTATCATAACGCCACTAGAAAAATTACTGGCAAATATTGAAAATTATTTAACTAATCAAAGCCCAATGATGCTACTAACAGCGAGTGTTTCAACTATTGTTGGTATGGTTATTGCAATTTTAATCTCAACACCATTCTATCGATCAGAAATATGGCTATTGAACACAATTGTACCCGTTTTGTTACTATTTTTACTTGGATACTTGGGTTTTGTTATAGGAACTAATCGTTTGGAGGATTGGCGTAAATTATTTGCATCAAAAAATAAGAAAAGTGATGTCGTTGAAAGTAGTTTACTAGACCGTAATGTCAATGATAATTATCATGAATATAAAATATTAGATACAAATATCTTAATTGATGGCCGGATTTATGATTTGATTAAAACTGGCTTTATTGAAGGAACATTATTAGTTCCTAATTTTGTTTTATATGAACTCCAATATATTGCAGATTCAGCTGATAGTATCAAACGTGTTCGGGGTCGTAGAGGATTAGATATTTTAAATAAACTTCAAGATGAAAAAATCATGCCGATTGAAATGTATGAAGGTGATTTTGAAGAAATTGAAGAAGTAGATAGTAAGTTAATTAAATTAGCTAAAACGATTGATGGGGTTATTGTCACAAATGATTTTAATTTAAACAAAGTTAGCGAATTTCAAAATGTCCAGATTTTGAATGTAAATGCACTAGCTAAATCATTGAAACCTCGGGTTATTCCTGGAGAACAATTACATGTTATGGTAATAAAAAATGGTTCTGAGCGTCAACAAGGTGTTGCTTATTTGGATGATGGAACAATGGTTGTCGTGGAAGAAGGAAAGTATTTCCTAAACAAATCAATTGACGTTGTCGTTACAAGTGCACTTCAAACGGATGCTGGAAGAATGATTTTTGCAAAACCATTACATTCAATGAAAAAAATAAACGATAAGAAATAAAGTCAATACTAAGATTATTGGCTTTATTTTTTATCCGATTCATTGTAAACTAGATTAGTTGAATAAAGCCTTAAATAAACGGTTTATATCGTAGTAACTAAATACAGAAAAAAGAAAGAGGCGTTATCATGGCTAAAAATAAAATTCGTGTCAGATATGCACCAAGTCCAACTGGACATTTACACATTGGAAATGCTCGTACCGCTCTATTTAATTACTTATTTGCGAGAAGTCAAAAGGGTACTTTTGTTATCCGTATTGAAGATACTGATACAAAGAGAAATATTGCTGATGGTGAACGCAGCCAACTAGATAACTTAAAATGGTTAGGCATGGATTGGGATGAAGGTCCTGACAAACCAGGAGAATTTGGTCCTTATCGTCAATCAGAACGTAAAGATATCTATTTACCATTAATCCAAGAATTAGTGGATAAAAATTTAGCTTACGAGTCATATAAAACAGAAGATGAACTCGAAGCAGACCGTGATGCTCAAAAAGCACGTAATGAAATGCCACATTATGAATACGAATATGCAGGTATGTCTGATGATGAGATTACTGCTAAAATTGCAGAGTCAAAAGCTGCCGGTTTAACACCTGTTATTCGTTTCCGTGTTCCAGCAAACAAAAAATACGAATTTAAAGATATTGTTAAAGGTGAAATTACCTTTGATTCCAATACTATTGGTGGCGATTTTGTTATTCAAAAACGTGATGGTATGCCAACATATAACTTTGCTGTTGTTGTTGATGATCACTTGATGGAAATTACGCATGTTCTTCGTGGGGATGACCATATTGCCAATACGCCTAAGCAATTGATGATTTATGAAGCATTTGGCTGGGATGCACCTATCTTTGGACATATGACATTAATTATCAATACAGAAACAGGAAAAAAATTAAGTAAACGTGATGAAAATGTTCTCCAATTCATTGAACAATATCGTGAATTAGGCTACTTGCCAGAAGCTATGGTAAACTTCATTACCTTATTAGGCTGGTCACCAGTTGGCGAAAGTGAAATTTTCTCTCGCCAAGAATTGATTAAAATGTTTGATCCTAAACGTTTAAGCAAGTCACCAGCTTCATTTGATGGTAAAAAATTAGAATGGATTAATAATCAATATATTAAAACAGCTGATGAAGATAAAGTAATGGATTTGGCTTTACGTCAATTAATTCAAGATGGTAAAATTGAAGCTGATCCAAGTGCAGAAAGAATTGAATGGGCTCGTAAATTAATTAGCCTTTATAAGCAACAAATGTCATATACAGGTCAAATTACTGAAATGGCAGAAGTATTTTTAAGCGAACCACCTGTTCTTGATGATGAAGCAAAGGCAGAGTTAGCTGTTGAAACAGCACCAACAGTTTTAAAAGAATTTGCTGAACGCATTAAAACGATTGATATTTTTGATGCTGTTGCTATCCAAGCAACAATTAAATCAATTCAAAAAGATACAAAAATTAAAGGTCGTCAATTATATATGCCAATCCGTATTGCAACAACGCGTGAAATGCATGGACCAGAACTACCAGCATCAATCGAATTGCTTGGTCGTGAAAAAGCATTAGCTCATTTGAACAAAACGTTAGAAGAAATGAATACAAAATAATTTTTGATAAGAGAGAGTAACAACTTATTGGCGTTTTTTAGAAAGTTTTCGGTGATGTGAGAAAACAAACGTTAGTTGTGAAGTGCCTCTTTAAAATGCTATGATGAACAAAGTAATTATAGTCGTGTAATGAACGTTAACTCATTGTTGGATGTAGGTTCACTACATCTTAAGGAGTGGAACAACGTTGAAGACGTCTTTTATAAGTATATAAAAGACGTCTTTTTTTAACAAAAAGATTAAATGGCGGGTGATAAAATGATTTCAATTTATAATACATTAACGAATCAAAAAGAGGTTTTTAAACCACTTGTGTCTGGGAAAGTTAGTATGTACGTTTGCGGGCCAACCGTTTATAACTATATTCATATTGGAAATGCGCGAAGTGCTATTGCGTTTGATACAATTCGTCGATATTTTGAATATCGTCATTTTAAAGTTAACTATGTATCTAATTTTACAGATGTTGATGATAAAATGATCAAAGCTGCTAAAGAAGACCATATAACAGTTCAACAATTAGCCGATAAGTTTATTGCTGCTTTCATGGAAGATACCAAGGCATTGGCGATTGAACCAGCAACTAAAAATCCAAAGGCGACAGAAAATATTGATGATATCATTCAATTTATATTAAATTTAATTGATAAAGGTTATGCTTATGTATCTGATGGGGATGTTTATTTTAGAACGCGTAAATCTCCAGATTATGGTAAATTATCTGATCAAAATATCAACGAATTAGAACAAGGTGCCAGTCAGCATGTTGATACTGAAGAAACGGCTCGAAAAGAAGATGAAATTGATTTTGCACTTTGGAAATCAGTCAAAAATGATGATCTTTCTTGGAACTCTCCATTTGGTAAGGGCCGTCCGGGTTGGCACATTGAGTGTTCTGTAATGGCAACAAAATACCTAGGTCCAACGATTGATATTCATGGTGGTGGACAGGATTTAATGTTTCCACATCATGAAAATGAAATCGCTCAAAGTGAAGCTGAAACGGGTCAAAAATTTGCTAACTATTGGATGCATAATGGATTTGTAACAATTGGTGAAAATGATGAAAAAATGAGTAAATCACTAGGTAATTTTGTTACGGTGCATGATATGATTAAAGAAGTCAATCCACAAGTTATCCGTTTCTTTATGGCAACAACGCATTACCGCCGTCCAATTCAGTATAGCCAAGCGAATATTGATGAAGCGACTAATAATTTAAATAAATTGAAAACAGCATTTGATAACTTAACTTATCGATTGAACGATGCTATTTCAGGAGAAAATAAATTAATAGAAAATCAAATTAATGAGAGCTTATCCAATTTTGAAACTGCTATGGATGATGATTTTAATTCACAAAATGGTATTGCAGTTATCTATGATTTAGCTAAGAAAATGAATGTCTATTCTGAAAACAAACAAGTGGAACGAGATTCAATTAATCACTTGTTAGAAATTTTTAAAGAAATGACATCAGTTTTTGGATTAGCTTTTGGACAAGTAGCTGATGCTCTAGATATCAGAGTTGAAAAATTAATTGCACAAAGAATAGAAGCTAAGAAACAAAAAGATTTTCAAAAAAGCGATGAAATTCGAGATCAACTTGCAGCAGAAGGAATTATTTTGGAAGACACACCACAAGGAACTAGATGGAGAAAAGACTAATGGAAAATAATGCAGATTATCAACAAATGAATGGGATTGCGTTAGCTTATATGGGCGATGGTATTTATGAAGTATTTGTTCGTAAACACTTACTTGTACAAGGACTTACAAGACCAACTCAATTACACCATCAAGCAACACATTATGTATCAGCCAAAGCACAAGCTTTCTTGATAGATAAAATGACAGAAAATAATATTTTAACTGAAGAAGAAATAGACTACTTTAAACGTGGACGTAATGCTAAAAGTCATACTTCAGCTAAAAATACATCAGTAATAACGTATCGTATTTCAACTGGATTTGAAGCATTGTTTGGCTACTTATTTTTGAGTAATCAAAACGATAGATTGGCCGAATTGGCAAAATGGTGTATTAACACCGTTGAAAAGGAGAACTTAAATGGGACAACCAAGAAGTAGTGAAGAGGCTGGCGATTTTATTATTGGTCGTCACCCTGTAGAAGCAGCGTTAAAAAGTAATCAATCAATTAACAAATTATTTTTACAAACTGGATTAAAATCAGATGTTTTAAGTGGTATTGAACAGTTAGCTAAGAAAAAAGGTATTATCACACAACTAGTTCCTAAAAGTAAATTAGATTTATTATCAGATCAACAAAATCACCAAGGCGTTATTGTAGCAGTTGCCGCATTTGAATATGCAACTATTGAAGATCTTTTCAAAAGTGCAGCTGATAAAGATGAACCACCATTTTTCCTTATTTTAGATAATGTTGAAGATCCACATAACTTAGGATCAATTATGAGAACAGCCGATGCTGCGGGTGTACATGGAATTATTATTCCAAAACGTCGCGCAGTCGGTTTAACGTCAACAGTTGCTAAGACGTCAACAGGTGCAATTGAATATATGCCAGTTGCTCGCGTAACTAATTTGGTAAATACTGTAAATGAATTGAAAAAGGCCGGATTATGGGTCTTCGGAACAGATATGGATGGACAAGATTATCGTGAATGGGATGCTAAAGGACCCACAGCCCTCGTAATTGGTAACGAAGGTAAAGGTATTTCACCGTTATTGAAAAAAGCTTGTGATGGTATGTTGACTATTCCAATGGTTGGACACGTTCAAAGTTTAAACGCCAGTGTCGCAGCCAGTTTACTTATTTATCAAGGATTTACTTCTAGGGGTAAATAATAATGAAAAAGCAAATTTTGGTTGTAGATGCCTATAATATGATTGGTAATTGGCCAGAATTAAATCGATTGAAACAATCAGAGCGACTTGATGAAGCACGTGACTTGCTACTGCACAAATTATCAAATTATCATAAACAGATTGACTCTCGGTTAATCGTTGTCTTTGATGCAATGTATGTTCCAGGACTATCAAAGAGTTATACAAAATATGGATTAGAGATTATTTGGACAGCAGAGGGTCAGACGGCTGATAGTTATATTGAAGCAATGATAGGTGAGTTACAGACTAAACTCACACAGGTAACTGTTGCAACGAGTGATCAAGCAGAACAGTGGACTATTTTCTCACAAGGTGCATTAAGAATTCCTGCATGGGAGTTATACAAAGACATTAATGAATCTAAAAAAGAAGTTGCTCAACAAGCCAAAAAATATCAAACGGAGGCATCGGTTCGTCGTTCACCATGGGACTCAGAACAATTAGATAGTCTGGCTGAATTGCGTGATCACCTATCACATGACTAAGCAACTGTTGTAATCAGTCATTATGTTTGGTATATTGAAAAATGGAGACCCGGATATGGAGAGTCTACTTGTTAGATGAAACTTACCGGAGTACTGAAAACGAAACAGATTTTCAATTGATTTGCCAAATTAAATTAGGTGCAGAACATAAATTTGAACCGTTATTTGAACGATATCGTCCAATGGTTTATTCGATGATTCGTAAATACTATCTAAAATTATGGGATACTGAAGATTTTTTACAAGAGGCTAGAGCTGTTTGTTTTAAAGCATTAAAAAATTACCAACCGAACAAAGGAATTACGTTTGGACAGTATTTTAAAACCAGTCTATCGAATTGTATTTTTAGTTTAATTCGCAAACAATCAGCGACTAAAAGGCTGTCTGATGCGAACTCGCATTCTTTGGAACGATATGAAGAAACTTATGGTGAATGTGAACGGCCTTCGTTTTATTGTGAGATATTGGCAGATGACAGAATTATCCTTCAAGAAAAATTGGATGATTTTGAATTGAAATTGTCAGAGTTAGAAAGAAGTACTTTTGTTTTACTTTATTATCAAATGAAAAAGCCAGAAGAAATTGCGCTTATTTTAGAGTGCGATATGAAAAAGGTATTAGGATCTATCTCAAGGTGTAAGAGTAAGCTTGGGTTATTTTTTAAAGAAAATCGATAATTAGGAAAGAAAGAAAAGAGGGTGGTTCCTTTTTTCTTTCTTTTAATGTAAAATGAGTGTATTCTTTAAAAATGTTAGTCGAAGTTAGCGTTAGTTAACTTTACATTAAGGAGAAAAAGTCATGGCACAAAGAAAAGTAGCATTGGCTTGTATCGTTTGTGGCTCACGAAATTATATTGTAGCTGCAAAACCGAGCAGAACCGAACGCTTAGAAGTAAATAAATTTTGTAAATATTGTAATAAACATACGTTACATCGTGAAACAAAATAGGGGGATAGTTATGAGAAAAATTAATGCATTTCTTAAAAGTGTTATCGTAGAAATTAAAGCAACAACTTGGCCAACAGGTAAGGAACTACGTCGTGATACAACAACTGTTGTTGTAACTGCAATTATGTTTGCGATTTTCTTCTGGATTGTTGATTCAGGTGCTTCTGCATTCTTAACCCTATTTTCATAGAAGAATAGCTATTTAACTGATGTTTTGATATAATGACACAAGTGAGAAAACTTCGTTGATGCGGAGTTTTTTTTGTTTGAGAAAAATGAAGCTGATAATTTAAGGAGAGATATATATAATGGAATCAATCGAAAAAAGTTGGTATGTCTTACATACTTACTCTGGTTACGAAAATAAAGTTAAAACAAATATTGAATCACGTGCACAATCAATGGGTATGGAAGATTTTATTTTCCGTGTAGTTGTTCCTGAAGAAGAAGAACGTGAAGTTAAAAATGGTAAAGAAAAAACAGATATGAAGAAAACATTCCCTGGATATGTTTTAGTTGAGATGGGTATGTCAGATGAATCATGGTATGTTGTTCGTAATACACCAGGCGTAACTGGGTTCGTTGGTTCTCATGGGGCCGGAAGTAAACCAGCACCACTATTACCTGAAGAAGTAGAATTGATTCTTCGTCGTTTGGGTATGAGTGCTCGTCATCAAGAATTGGACATTGAAATTGGTGAATCTGTCACAATTATTGAAGGTGCATTTGCTAACCTTATCGGTAAAGTAACGGAAATTGATAATGAAAAATTAAAACTTAAAGTTGATATTGATATGTTTGGTCGTGAAACAAGTACAGAATTGAACTTTGATCAAGTAGATAAATTATTAGGCTAGGGTGATAACTCACAAAAGTAGAAGGTGATTTAATGACTAAGGGACTTTTGAAGATAGGCTTGTTAGGTCTAGGAGCAGGCACAAGTTTTTTCATTGGGAATAAATTTAGACGATTAGGGCATGTTTCAATTGATGCCTCTGATCCAATTGTACCTAGCGACAAGATGACCCCAACACTATTTGTTCACGGTTATAGTGGTAATCGACTTTCTTTTGGCCCAATGATTGCCCGTTTTGAACGAGCAGGCTATGGTCGTAAAGATATGGTTATCATAGTTGATGATAATGGTAGTTTACATGTTGAAGGTCAATTAAGATCTGCGCAACCATTCATTCAAGTTTTATTTAAAAATAATATAGCTCCTGTTGAAAAACAAAGCTTATGGTTACATTATATTATGCAATTTTTATATGGCGCTTATGCCATTGAAAAGGTCGATTTTGTTGGGCATTCAATGGGTAGTGTCAGTATATTACGCTATATGACAGAATACAGAGATATGACTGATGTCCCAATGGTGGCACATGCCATTTCAATTGGTGCACCATACAATGATCATAATGTAGCACAAAATACGCCTATCATTGAAGATTTATTTTTAACTGATAAAGGTCCAGTGGAAACGACTTCACTCTACCAGTATTTTGAAAAGGCAATGCAGCATCTACCGGAGAATTTACAATTTTTAAATATTGCTGGCGATTTGAAAAATGGCAATGATGGCGCTGTTTCCATTAATAGTGTTTTATCACTTCGCTATTTAGTTGAAAATCAGCTTAATTATCAGGAACTTATTGTGAGCGGTCGAAGAGCAGCACACAGATTATTACATGAAAATAAACGAGTTGATGAATCAATTTACACATTTTTATGGAAAAAGCATAAATAAGATTGCGTGGAACCCATCTGGGTGTTATATTATATTAGTATGTTCTGCATACAGTGGGAGGAGAAATTTATATCTCCATTTACCACGCACGGATTTTACAAGGAGGTATGTCACGTGGCTAAAACAGTAGCAAACGTCGTTAAATTACAAATTCCAGCAGGGAAAGCAACTCCTGCTCCACCGGTTGGTCCTGCATTAGGACAAGCTGGTATTAATATCATGGGCTTTACAAAGGAATTCAATGCACGTACAGCTGACCAAGCTGGTATGTTAATTCCCGTTGTAATTAGTGTTTACGAAGATCGTTCATTCGATTTCGTTACAAAAACACCACCCGCAGCAGTTCTTTTAAAGAAAGCTGCAGGCGTTGAAAGTGGTTCTGGCGAACCTAACACTAAAAAAGTTGCAACAGTAACTAGTGCTCAAGTTCAACAAATCGCTGAAACTAAAATGCAAGATCTAAACGCTTCAGGTGTTGAATCTGCAATGCGCATGATCGAAGGAACTGCACGAAGCATGGGATTCGTTGTAGAAGGTTAATTCCTAACTACAAACACGCTTCTCGGTCGGATACTCTATGAAAATAGATGTATCAAGTGGGAGGTTTATCCGTTAGACCACATATTGCAAGGAGGAAAATTCAAGATGGCTAAAAAAGGTAAAAATTATCAAGACGCTTTAAAACAAGTTGAAGAAGGTAAAAACTATTCAATTACTGATGCAATCGCATTAGCTAAGAAAATGGACTTTGCTAAGTTTGACGCTACAATTGAACTTGCTTACAACTTAAACTTAGATACAAAACAAGCAGACCAACAATTACGTGGGGCTGTTGTACTTCCAAATGGTACTGGTAAAGACCAAACTGTTGTTGTATTCGCTAAAGGCGATAAAGCTAAAGCTGCACTTGCAGCCGGCGCTGACGTTGTTGGTGATGATGACTTGGTTGAACGTATTTCTGGTGGCTGGTTAGATTTTGATGTTGCTATTGCAACACCAGATATGATGGCCCAAGTTGGACGTTTAGGCCGTGTCTTAGGACCTAAAGGTTTAATGCCTAATCCTAAAACAGGTACTGTTACAATGGACGTTGAAAAAGCAGTTTCAGAATCTAAAGCCGGCAAGGTAACTTACCGTACTGATAGAGATGGAAATGTTCATGTTCCAATTGGTAAAGTATCATTTGATGATGCAGCATTAATTGGTAACTTTGATGTTATCAACGATGTTATTGTTAAAGCTCGCCCATCATCAGTTAAGGGTGGCTATATCAAACATTTATCTGTTGCTACAACATTTGGTCCAAGCTTAAACTTGGCTCAAAACTAATATTAGATAATTAAATTTCTTTAGTTGACCCATATATCTAACTGTGTTAAATTTATGGAAGTCAATTAATTTATGATTCTACCGAAGACTCAGGTGGCGCAAGCCTTAATTTACCTGCCGAGGAGTGAAGTATTACTCTCTCTGTGTCTTGGTGGACACGGAGTTTTTTTATTGTAAAAAAGCTCTGACACGACTACAGGAGGTGAATCAATTATGAGTAAAGAATTTATCGCACAAAAAGCATTAATTGTGGATGAAGTAACTGAAAAATTCAATAACGCTGCATCTGCAGTTGTTGTGGATTACCGTGGTTTAACGGTTGAACAAGTGACTGCATTACGTAAGGAATTACGCGAAGCAGGCGTTGAAATGAAAGTTATCAAAAACAAGATTTTAGTACGTGCTGCTGAAAAAGCAGGGTATGAAGGTATGGAAGAAGTATTTTCTGGACCTACTGCAGTCGCATTTTCTAGCGAAGATGTTGTTGCACCTGCACGTATTATGGCTAATTTTGCTAAGACTGCTGAAGCACTTAGCATTAAAGGTGGTGTCATTGAAGGTAAAGTTGCAACGTTAGAAGAAATTAACGCTCTTGCTACATTACCTAGTCGTGATGGCTTACTTTCAATGTTACTTTCAGTATTACAAGCACCTGTTCGCAACGTTGCTTATGCAATTAACGCTGTTGCAGAAAGTAAAGACGAAGAACCTGCTGCTTAATACTTAGCATCTATGATCGGTACCTAAAGGTACACACAAAATCGTACACATAAAATGGAGGATACACACATGTCATTAGATACAGAAAAAATCATTGCTGATTTAAAAGAAGCAAGCATTTTAGATTTAAACGACTTAGTTAAAGCAATCGAAGAAGAATTCGGTGTTTCAGCTGCTGCTCCTGTAGCTGCTGCTGGCGCTGGTGCTGGCGAAGCTGCTGCTGAAAAATCAGAATTTACTGTTGAATTAACAGAAGCTGGCGACCAAAAAGTTAAAGCTATCAAAGCCGTTCGCGAAATTACAGGTTTAGGCCTTAAAGACGCTAAAGGTTTAGTTGATAACATTCCATCAGTTATCAAAGAAGGTATTTCTAAAGACGAAGCTGAAGCAATGAAAGCTTCTTTAGAAGAAGTTGGCGCAGTAGTTACTCTCAAATAATAATATTTTTATTTTTGAATAATTTTAAGCACGATGATTTCCAATTTATTGGAAATCATCGTGCTATTTTTTTGCAAAATGTTTGGTTATGTTAATAAATCGTGGTAAGGTATTTAAATAAACATATATCTGAAAAAATATTGAATAAAATGGACAAAATGTAGAGGGGGTAAGCTATAAACGAACATAATTAGAAGCGTCTATTTAAAGGATAGCGATAACTATTCCAATATTAGCGTTTGAAATCTCTTTAAAATTAGAAATTCGTCGAATTATTAATTAATGTTAAACTTTTTCTATATACATCATTAGTTATTTATTAATGTCCACAGTTTGGCATGATCACCAGCGCTTATTTAAAATTAGTTAGTATGTAGATAAAAGAGTTAATTTAGAAATAGTAACTAGATCGAAGCAAATTATTTTTATGGTGATGTTAGTTATTTTATACCAAATTTTACATAGACTACATTAATTTTATTAACGATATAGACTTTATTGTGAAATGAAGGTTACGTAGAACAAAAGAAAAAATAGTATTATATATTCCGGGGGGAGTATAAGTAACAAAAAATAAATCGGGGGATTCAAAAAATGAAAAAAATAATTAGTACGTGTAATGAATTTATTAAAAAAAGATTAACAGCAATTAAGCTTTTATTTGTTTTATCAGTTTTAATTTTTGTTATTATCCAAGTTGGACAAATATTTAAGGATATAAATGGTGAACAAGTTCAGCAAAGTTTTGAATCACAGTCAGTAAAATCCATTATATTAATGTTGGTAATTGGATTTATTGCTGTCCTTCCGATGATGATTTATGATTTTGTCATGGTTAAATTTTTACCAGAAAAGTATTCTTGGCGATACATTCTTCAAAGCGGTTGGATAACGAATACAATGACTAACATAGCAGGATTTGGTGGCCTACTAGGTGCATCACTTAGAGCTAATTTTTATAGTAAAAATGCGTCTAAAAAACAGGTGCTATTTGCTATATCAAAAATAGCATTATTTTTAGTTGCGGGTCTATCACTATATTGTTGGGTTTCTTTATTCATGATTTTTGGATTAAATATTGGACCACAATTCGGACAGTATTGGGTCTGGTTGTTATTAGGTGGCCTATATTTTCCAATTGTTTTTATTATTACAAAGACAAGAGATTCAGAATTTTTTGCAGATTTAACATTAGGTCGTGAACTAACGTTAATACTTGGCTCTTCCTTAGAATGGGGATCTGCTGGTTTATTTTTCATTTATATCGGATTTATGATGAATGTTGATACATCTAATTTAGTTGCTGTCTTCCCGTTATTTATTATCGCATCAATTATCGGTGTTATTTCAATGATTCCGGGTGGGTTAGGTTCTTTTGATGTCTTTATGATTTTAGGGTTACAAACATTAGGTGTACAGGATAGCACAGCTGTTATCTGGTTATTGTTTTATCGATTATTTTATTATATATTCCCATTCTTAGTGGGGGTATTATTATTCGTTAAAGATTCAGGACATCGTCTTAATGAGTACTTAAATGGACTACCAGTTATCTTACTCAGTAGAGTAGCACATTTTATACTTGTGTTATTTTTCTATATGACAGGTATCATCTTATTACTTGCTTCAACGGTTCCAGAATTTACATTTACTAATCCAATTATTAATTACTTATATCCTTATACCTTTTATTTCATTCATCAAATGAGTAATATTATACTTGCATTCTTAATGATTGGGATTGGTCGAGGTATTGAATCTAAAGTTAAACGTGTCTATTGGCCAATGATTATCTTTGTTGTCGTGGGTATTGCTAATACATTGTGGCATGATTTCTCAGTAACAATACTTATTTTCTTAACTATCATTCTCATTTGTGCACTATTATCTAAACCAATATTTTATCGTGAAAGATTTGAATATTCATGGGGCCGTTTATTAATTGATGGAAGTATATTTGCTGGAACATTCATTTTATACACAATCGTAGGATTCTATAACATGCCAGAATTCCACTTTAAGGGTAAAGTTCCAGATGTATTCTTATTTCCTTCAGAAAAGATATGGCTATCAGGATTCCTAGGTTTACTTTCTGCAGTTGTGGTGTTATGGATTGCATTTACGTACTTATCTGGTAAGGATAAACGATTTGGTAAGCAAGATTTTCCAGCAGATCGTGTTAAAAATGTAATTGATACTTATGGTGGTAATGAAGTCAGTCATCTTTCATTTTTAAAGGATAAAAATGTTTATTTCTATCAAAATGATGGACAGGACGAAGTATTTTTCCTTTATCAAAAAAAATCGAATAAATTAGTGGTTATGGGTGAACCTGTTGGTAATCATGAGTTTATTCGTGAAGCAATTAATCAATTTATTGTTGACGCAGATATTGAAGGATTAGAATTAGTTTTTTATGAAGTTGATGCGAAGTTAACAATGATGTTACATGAAGTTGGATTTGATTTCATTAAAACGGGTGAAGAAGGTTTTGTTAGAGTAGCTGAATTTGAATTGGCTGGTAAAAAAAGACGTTCTGAACGTGCTTTAATGAATAAATTTGAACGAGAAAACTATACATTTGCAATGATCGAGCCCCCTTATTCAAAGGAAACTATTCAAGAATTGAAAAAAATATCTGATAGTTGGCTGAATGGACAAGCTGAAAAAGGATTTTCTTTAGGATTTTTCGATGAATATTATCTTAATCAAGCGCCTATTGCTATTATTAATGATTCTGAGGGACATAAGGTTGCCTTTGCGACAATGATGCCAACCGGAAATAATAGGGTCTTATCGATTGATTTGATGAGATATAGTAGAGAAGAAGCGCCATCTGGTATTATGGATAAAATCTTTATTAGCCTTTTTCAACAAGCAAAAGAAGGCGGCTATGAATTATTCGATATGGGTATGGCACCATTGTCGAATGTAGGTGAATCTAAATTTAGTTTTGCGGAAGAAAAAATAGCTCATTTAATTTATGAATATGGGTATCATTTTTATGGTTTCCAGGGACTAAAGAAGTATAAAAATAAATATGTAACTAAATGGCAGCCAAAATATATTTCATTTAGGAAACGTAGTTCGATTGCCTTTACGTTATTACAGATTTTAGCAGTTGTAAATCAAAAAAAATCAGTAGATAAAAAGGATAGAATGCCTAGCCCTATAATGAAGTTTTTAATAAAGAATATTAGATAATATAGTATATTAAAAGGGTAGAGATATATATTATTTGAGACACCAAGACATAATTCCGGTAAAATATCGGAATTATGTCTTTTAATTTGCAAGAAATACGTTTGTTATGAAGCAAAAGAAACTCTAAATGTAGTGAACAAATAGTTAATTTAACGTACTTTTAGTCTGGAAACTGCGTATGATGATTGCTTTCTTACTCGATTATTTAGATATAAAAATGCCTCACAATTACTAGACTTATGTCTAATAATTGTGAGGCATTTCATTAATTAGTATTATCTTTTTTTAAACATATTTTTGATAGAGATTAATAAAAATGGCATATAGAGTAACCATAAATTTAAACGTTGCCACAAACCACGATAAGGAATTTTAAATTGTGAATCTGGCATAATTCTTGGATAAACAAATAAAAATTGAATTCCTAGTGAAATAATAAAGGCAACTAATAAAAGGGTTGTAATTAGTTTTTTACCTTGCTTTTGATAGAGTTTTAATAAAAAAAACATACTAATCAAAAGAGCGGTGTCGCCAATGCCTGACGAATAATTGTGGATCATACCCGTAATGCTTTGTGTATTTGATGTGAGTGCACGATCGAAAATTCCTGTTAAAAGACAATCGGTCATACTAAAAATAATTAACATAGCGGTAAACCAGCTGGCTAATTTTTTTGACGTACCTTTAAAATATTCATAGAAAGCTGGTGCTGAAAGTAAGAAAAGAAGTCCATTTATAACTTCCCAAACTTTAAATGCCATATGAGTTGGAACGCCAACTTCCCCAAAATCACTAATTAAATTAGTGAATTGCAAATAACCAGGTACAAATGGTGCTAATGCTAAAGGCAAAATCCACTCACTTATAACGGCAAGTGCCATTAAATAAAAACCATATTTCTTTAAAAAATTCATTATAGATCCCCAATTCTAATTATTTATATGATAATTTTATTATAACTTATTTAAGTAATAGTTGTTTACGAAAAGGCTAATTAAAAATGACACTTCTTAATTATAATTAAGATAATACCAAGATATATCGATTTAGATAGCCTTATTTTAGATATAATGATAAAGTGTTAACTAGTTTATGAACAATATTTTTGATATAATGGAAGTTAAGAAATTACAACAAATTGAAAGTAGGGTGTTACCTTGGATTCTGGTCCGGAAAATTATTTAGTGAATGTAATTGTTATTATCGCAATATTACTTTTGTCTGTGTTATTTACACTGACTGAGTATGCGTTGGTTCGTGTCCGTATTAGTGCATTGAAAGATATGTATGGGAAAAAGCCGCTTAAAAATATTAAGCGGGCTATTCATATGACGGAGAACCTAACGGAGTATCTGTCAACGGCCCAAGTTGGAATCACTTCAACTAGTTTGATTTTAGGTTGGATTGGTGAAAAAACAATAGCAGATGCGATTATACAATCAAATATATTACCCGCGGCTATGGCAAATGCTATTGCATCGGTTGCTGCAATTCTTATTTTTACTGTTATTCATGCTGTTTTTACTGATTTAGTACCTAAAAATATTGCAATTGCAGATCCATTGCCAGTATTATTATTTATTGTCCGTCCTATTATGTTTTTCCATATTGTGTTATACCCATTAATTTGGATTTTAGATCGTTCAGCAAATTGGATTACGCATTTGTTAGGTTATGAAGTTGAAAATGAAGAAGATATTTATTCGCAAACTGAAATTCTCTCATTATCTCGATTATCCGCAAATGCTGGTGAACTTGATGAAGAAGATTTAACATTCATGCGACGAGCATTTGATATGAATGATAAAGTGGCAGAAGATATCATGATTGACCGAACATCGATGGTTGCAGTAGACGTAGACGATTCAATTAGAAACGTTGTTAATTTATATTGGAGAACTAGATATTCAAGGTTCCCAGTTATTGCTAACAATGATAAAGATAAAGTTATCGGGTACGTTTATAGTTATGATTTATTGCGACAGGAAAAAATTGATAAGACAAATTTGATTTCAACAATTATGCGTGATATTCCGGCCGTTCAAGAAAATGCTGAAGTTCATAGTATTATGGATGTTATGGTATCTAAGAGAACACCAATCGTTATCGTCGTTAATGAGTATGGTGGGACTTCAGGGATTGTTACAGATAAAGATATCTATGAAGAATTATTTGGTGTTGTTAGAGAAGAATTTGATGATACGAATGACGATAATATAGTAGATATGGGAAACAATAAATTTAAAGTTTCAGGTAAAGTGACATTATATGATTTTGAAAGATATTTTGATACAACGCTTAAAGAAACGGAAGAAAGTGAAGCGGTGACGCTTACTGGATTTGTGCTTAATAATGACTCAAAATTTCGAGCTAATGATGAAATGAAAATTGCTAATTTTAATATTAAGGCATTGGACTATGAAAATGCTTATATTTCAGAATTTGAAGTAACTGTTTTACCAACAGATAAAAGAGTGATTAACAAAGTGAACGCTTAAAAAAATAGTATTTAGGGTTAGTTTTTAATTAGCTCTAAATGCTATTTTTTTTACTACATTACTGGTAAGGATTATAGCTTGCCAATTGGTAAAAGTAGTAACCATATTAATTTGAATCAAACGACTATTTCGAATTATTTAAAATGGTCACAATATCTGGTAGGAGGAGACAATTATGAAAAATAAAAGGAATATCAGCGCCATCTTATTTGGATTTGTTCCAATGATTATGGGAGTAGTTTTGTATCACAAATTACCCAATAAAATTCCGATTCACTGGAATATAGGTGGTAATATTGATCAGTATGGTGATAAAAATCTAGTTATTATTGGGTTCCCATTATTGATGATTTTAATCAATGTGGTGATAATGGTAATAGATAACACTAATCGTCAAAATAAGAAACTAGATACAGCTTTAATTTGGATTACGCCAATCTTATCAATACTTTTAGCAACAATGATATTTGCTACCGCGTTGGGACATCAGGTTAATATTATTAGCAGTGTTGCACTGATAGTGGGAACATTGCTGATCATCTTAGGAAACTATGCGCCTAAAACGGTTCCTAATAAATATACCAACTTTAGGATGAAGAAAATAACGCAGGATTCTAGTCATCGTGAGAAATTAAATCGTTTATCAGGTGTATGGATGGTCATTATAGGAATATTGATACTTTGTGCGGGAATAGTGGGAATGTTACTGTAATTGTAAAGTTAAAACTGTTAAATAAAAAATCCTTACTATCAGTTTTTAGGCTGATAGTAAGGATTTTTTTCTAACGTTTAGGACGACGTTTCATTTGGCCGCTTTCACCAATTTCATAATCTGAATCATCCATTGATTCCACACTACCAAGTAAGTAGCCATTACCAACTTGAGAGAAGAAATCATGATTAGATGTTGATGTTGAAATTCCGTTCATGACAACAGGATTAACATCAGAAGCTGTATCAGGGAACAAAGGATCTTGGCCTAAATTCATTAGAGCTTTGTTGGCATTGTAACGTAAGAAGGTTAAAACTTCTTCAGTCCAACCAACTTCATCATAAAGTTCATGGGTATATTTTTCTTCGTTTTCATATAATTCAAACAGAAGGTCATACATCCAGGTCTTCATTTTACCTTGTTCTTCTTCAGAAAGTTCGTTGAATCCTAATTGGAATTTATAGCCAATGAAGGTACCATGAACAGATTCATCACGTAAAATTAATTTAATAATTTCAGCAACGTTTGCCAGTTTGTTATGGCCTAAATAGTAAAGTGGCGTATAGAAACCAGAGTAGAATAAGAACGTTTCAAGAAAAACAGAAGCAACTTTTTTCTCCAATGGTGACCCGTTTTGGTAAATACCATTAATACGTTGTGCTTTTTTTTGTAAAAATTCGTTTTTGTCTGTCCATTCGAAAATTTCAGTAATCTCTGAAGCTGTATTCAACGTTGAAAAAATTGATGAATAACTTTTAGCATGAACCGATTCCATAAATTGAATATTATTTAAAACAGCTTCTTCGTGGGCAGTCCGTGTATCATGACGCAACGCTTCCATCCCATCTTGTGATTGCACCGTATCCAACAATGTTAGCCCACCAAAATCATGACCAACTAATGTTTTTTCTGCAGGACTCAGTGTACGCCAATCATCTAAATCATTTGAAAGGGGGATACGTGTATCTAACCAAAATTGTTCTGTTAGTTTTTCCCAAGTTGCTTTATCAACTTGATCTTCAACTTCGTTCCAATTAATTGCTTTGTAACTATCATTATTCATTTAACTTTCCTCCGTTACAGTTTAGATAACACAACTCTCACAAGCGTTTGCGCCAACTTCTTCTTGATCATCAGTAAAGGTTCTGATGTAGTAAATTGACTTAATACCTTTATTATACGCATAATTACGCAAAATGTTTAAGTCACGTGTTGTCATTTTATCTGTCCGACCATTTTTCCATTCGTAGAGGCCTTCAGGAATCGTTGAACGCATGAATAAAGTTAAACTAAGTGATTGATCGATATGTTCCTGTGCAGCAGCGTAAACGTCAATAACTTTACGCATATCCATGTCGTATGCAGAAGTATAGTATGGAATCGTGTCATTTGAAAGGTAAGGAGCTGGATAGTAAATCTTTCCAATTTTCTTTTCTTGACGCTCTTCGATTCGGTTAATAATTGGGTGAAGACTGGCAGTAGTATCGTTAATATATGAAATAGAGCCATTAGGTGCAACAGCCAATCTATTTTGATGATAAAGACCGTCAGTTTGAATATTAGCTTTCAAAGTCGCCCAATCTTCTTGATTAGGGATGTCGATGCCATCAAATAAGGCAGCAACTTTATCAGAAGTAGGGCCCCAATCTTCGTTAAGATACTTATCAAAGTAGGTACCAGTTGCATAAGTACTTTTTTCAAAGTTATGGAATGTTTCATTTTTTTCTTTAGCGATAGCATTTGATGATTTTAATGAGTAATAGTTAAGCATCATAAAATAAACACTAGTGAAATCGATTGAGTCTTCTGAACCATAATGCATATGGTTTTTAGCGAAGTAGGCATGTAAGCCCATTGCACCTAAACCGATGGTATGCGCTAAGTTATTTCCATGTTGAATAGGAGGCACAACATCAATATCTGAACTATCAGTTACAAAAGTTAAAGCGCGAACCATTGAATCAACTGAACGGCCAAAATCTGGAGAAGCCATCATATTAACAATGTTAGTTGAGCCTAAGTTACATGAAATATCAGTCCCCATAACATCGTAGCCTTGTGCATTATTCACAGTTGATGGTGTCTGAACCTGCATGATTTCTGAACAAAGATTACTCATAATGATTTTACCATCAATTGGGTTTGCGCGATTTGCTGTATCAACATTGACAATATAAGGATAGCCTGACTCTTGTTGCAGCTTAGAAATTTCAGTTTCTAATTCGCGGGCAAGAATCGTTTTTTTACTAATATTTTTATTGGCAACCATATTGTCATATTCTTTTGTGATATCAACATAGGAATAAGGGACTCCATATTCTCTTTCAACACCGTAGGGATCGAAAAGATACATCGTTGCATTATCTTTAATGAGTTCGTAAAATTTATCAGGTACAGTGATGCCTAGTGATAAAGTTTTAACACGGATTTTTTCATCAGCATTTTCTTTTTTAGCTGACAGGAAAGCAACAATATCTGGATGGAAGACGTCTAAATAGACAACTCCAGCACCTTGACGCTGTCCTAGTTGGTTAGAATATGAAAAACTATCTTCTAATAATTTCATAACGGGTAGAACACCAGAAGCAGCGCCCTCAATCCCTTTAATTGGTGCACCTGCGCCACGTAAATTACTGAGCGTAATACCAACACCACCACCAATTCGAGATAATTGAAGTGCTGAGTTAATGCCACGTCCAATACCATTCATATCATCAGTAATTTGAATTAGGAAGCAAGAAACTAATTCTCCACGACGTTTACGACCGGCATTTAAGAAACTAGGTGTAGCAGGTTGGTAACGTTGATGAATCATTTCGTCAGCTAAATTCATAGCTAGTTCTGTATTACCATCAGCAAAGTAAAGAACGTTCATTGCAACACGATCAATATAATTTTCAAGGTAATAGGCATTATTATCAGTTTTAAGTGCGTATTGAGCATAAAATTTGTAGGCAGCCATAAATGTACCGAAATGGAATTTTTGAGCTGCTAAATAAGCGTAGAGCTCCTCTATAAATGAGAAGTCATATTTATTATAAAAATCAGTTTCAATATAGTTGTTGTCAATTAAATAATCAAAACGTGCTTTTAATGAATCAAATTGCATTGTATTTTCAGCAACATTTTCTTTCAAAAAGGCGGTTAAGGCTTCTTGATCTTTTTGAAGTGGGATTTGACCGTCTACGGGAATATTAATTTCATTATTTAAATCATAATAAGTGACTTTATCACTATTTAACGTTTTTAATGTCAATTTCATCAACTACTTTCTTCATATTGATTACATCTTCTTCAGTGCCATTGAATTCAAATTCATATAATAATGGGACGTGATAGTCGGTTGCGATATCTTTGGCTGTAAAAATAAAAAGTTGGGCGAAGTTGCGGTTCCCACCGCCAACAACACCCAGTATATTTTCTCTATTTGATTGATATTCAATAAAGTCGTTGACCGATTCAGTGAGCCCAATTTCATAAGTTGGAACAATTAAAATATAGGGTTCATTTAATTCAATAAGCGGGTTTGTTGGATCGATTTCAAATGAAGGATAGCCAATTTTATTGATGAAGCGTCGTGTTTGTCCAGTAATGCTAAAGAAAACAATTTTCATTAGACTGCCAACTTTTTAAGCATATCAGGACGAAATCCTGCGATTGTATCGAATCCAGTAGCTTCTATAACAGGAACAGCTTGGAAACCTTGGCCTTTCAAGTAATCGATTGCGTTATCGTCTTCGGAAATGTTACGTTCATCAAAGTCGACGTTGTTTTCTTCTAAAAAACGTTTTGTCATTTTGCATTGGATGCAGTTGTTTTTTGTAAATACAGTAACTTTTTTCATTATATAAATTCCCCTTTGTTGTTTTGTTTAATAAGATAAGTATACAACACATAATCCAAAAATCAATTGAAAAAAACACTACATTTAGTGTGATTTTAAGTTGCATCACACAAGATGTAGTGTTCAAGGTCTTGGATTGTTTATATTAAATTTTGATTGCGAAAATTCGATTTTCTCCGTATTATAGAAACTATTGAGAAAGTAGGTAAAAATATGACGAATTATTATTTTTCGAAAAATCCAGATGTTATTCATGATGAAAAAGAATGGACATTTAAACTGTTGAACAACGAGTTTAAGTTTACCACAGATAATGGTGTATTTTCAAAAAAAACAGTCGATTTTGGTTCAAGAGTTTTATTAAATGCAGTTGAGCAACAAAAAATAATTCCGGGAAATATTTTAGATGTTGGATGTGGATACGGTCCAATAGGACTTGCTATAGCCAAGAATCAACCAGAACGAAAAATAGACATGACAGATGTAAACGAATTAGCATTAGAATTAGCAAAGAAGAACGCGGTAATCAATAAAATTAATAATATAGAAGTTTTTGAATCTGCCGCATACAGTCATGTAAAAAAGACAGATTATGCTGCAATTCTTACAAACCCGCCTATTAGAGCAGGCAAAGAGGTCGTTCATGAAATTTTAAGTGGCGCATTCGACCATTTAAAAGTTGGCGGACAATTGTTTGCTGTATTACAAAAGAAACAAGGGGCAAGTTCGGCTCAAAAGAGAATGACTGAAGTTTTTGGTAATTGTGACATTATTTTAAAAGATAAAGGTTACTATATTTTAATGAGTGTGAAGTAAATGGTAGAAAAATTAACTGAAGAACAAAAAGAATTTTTTATGCGCGAAGCTTTATATGAAGCAAGAAATGCAAAAATTATTGGTGAAGTACCAATTGGCTGTGTTGTTGTACAAAATGGTGAGATTATTGGACGAGGCCATAATATTCGTGAACACGTGCAAGATGCAACCCTTCACGCTGAAATTTTAGCCATCCAAGAAGCCTGTGCTACGATTCATAGCTGGCGTCTTGTAGATGCGCAATTATTCGTAACACTAGAACCATGCCCAATGTGTAGTGGTGCGATTATCAATTCAAGAATCCCCGAAGTTTACTTTGGTGCATTTGATCCTAAAGCAGGAACTGCAGGCAGCATTGGGAACTTATTAACGGATGAACGATTTAATCATCAAGCAAAAGTAGAATCTGGATTATTATTAGATGAAGCCAAAGACCTACTCCAATCATTCTTTAGAGAAGTTCGTCGTAAAAGAAAAGAAAAAAAGCAATCATAAAGGTAGCTTTTTGTTGGAATTTAATGTATTATAATAATTGCCGCAAGGCCTTAAGGCAATAGTGTGCTTACGAATTGTGTCAGATCCGGAAGGAAGCAGCACTAAGTTTGATTCACTTTGTGCCTTAAGTAATTATGATTATTTAAGACTCTTAGTCAGAAATGGCTGAGAGATTTTTTTATTTAAAAAGCTATTTATAGATTTTGAAAGGAGAGATTGTGATGAGTTACCAAGCTTTATACCGTGTCTGGCGTCCACAAAAATTTAGTGATTTAGTTGGACAAAACATGATTACGCAGACGTTGAAAAATGCAATTATGACACAACAAACAAGTCATGCATACATTTTTAATGGTCCACGTGGAACAGGTAAAACGTCCGCAGCTAAAATTTTTGCTAAGGCAGTTAATTGTCACTTCCAGGAAAATGGCGAACCATGTAACAAATGTGAGACATGTATCGCTATTACGAATGGTCAATTAAACGATGTTATCGAAATTGATGCCGCTTCTAATAATGGGGTTGAAGAAATTCGTGATATCCGTGACAAAGTAAAGTATGCACCCACACAAGCTGATTTTAAAATCTATATTATTGATGAAGTTCATATGCTATCTACGGGTGCTTTTAATGCACTCTTGAAGACGCTTGAAGAACCACCTGAAAATGTTATTTTTATTCTTGCTACAACGGAACCACATAAGATTCCAGCAACCATTATTTCTAGAACTCAGAAATTTGATTTCAAGCGTATTACGCCAGCTGACAGTTATGAACGAATGGTTTATATTTTGTCTGAAAAAGGAATTGAATATGAAGAACCAGCGCTTAAAGTTATCGCTAAAGCAGCTGAAGGTGGAATGCGGGATGCTTTGAGTATTTTAGATCAGGTCATTTCATTCGGTGATAACAAGGTGACTTTGGATAATGCTTTGTTAGTAACCGGTAGTGTAACACAGGATAAAATACAGAATTACGTCACGGAAGTTAGTCAAAAAGCGACTACTGAGGCATTAGAAACGATACAAGCAATTATAGACGAAGGTAAAGATTCAACTAGATTAATCGAAGATTTAATTGCCTATAGTCGTGATTTACTATTATATCAGCAAGCACCAGCACTTATTAATCAACTAGAATTAGGGATGGTTAATGATGATTTTAAAAACTTATCACAGACTATTTCTGCTGATTTCTTATACCAAATGATAAATGTTTTAAATGAAATTCAACAACAAATGCGATTTACAACACATCCAGATGTTTATTTAGAAGTATTAACAATTCGATTATCACAATTTAATACCTCTGATACGATTGCGGAGACGACTCAATCAGAATTAAGTTCAGATGCATCTAAACAAATTAATAATTTAACTAAAACAGTTGAAGACTTGAAAAAGCAAATAATTGATTTAAGTCAGAATGATAATCAACCGCAAGTGGCAGTAATAGCTAAGCCTAAAAAAGTTGCCTCTACTCAAAAAAAAGCAACATTAAATTTATCTCAAATTTATCCTATTTTAGATCACGCAACAAAAGAAAGTTTGGTACAATTAAAACAGGTTTGGCCAGAGTTGTTGCATCAACTTTCAGTTACACAACGTGCGATTATGCAAGCTAGTGAACCGGTTGCGGCTAGTCCTGACAGTGTACTTGTTAGTTTTAATTACGAATTCTTGTCTGTCAAAGCTTCAAGTGATACAGAGTTACTCGATGCTTTAGGTAATGGGTTAGATCGATTATTACATCATGTCCCTAAGGTGGTCTGTATTACAGCAGAGCAATGGCCAGAAGTCCGAAAATCTTACATTAAACAAAATGAGCACGAGGGAACTGAAACAATTATTGAGCCAGAACCTGAAGTAGTAGAACCAATTGTTTCAAAAGCTGAAGAAATTTTTGGAACAGAAAATATAGAAATTAAACAGGATTAGAAAGGAAGTAATTAATAATGATGCGTGGAAATGGTAATATGCAAGGTATGATGAAACAAATGCAAAAATTACAAAAAGATATGACAAAAGACCAAGAGGCTTTGAATGCAACTGAATTTGTTGGCGAAGCTTCAAATGATTTAGTTAAGGTAACCTTTACAGGGGACAAAAAAATGACTGATATCATGATTAAAGAAGAAGCAGTCGATCCTGATGATGTTGATATGTTACAAGATTTAATTATTATGGCTGTTAATGATGCTATGACAAAAATTGAAAAAACAACAACTGATAAATTGGGTAAATATTCTCAAGGGATGCCTGGACTATAAACTTAAAATTAAAGAAGGCTAAAGAAAATGCAATATCCTGAACCTATCGCAAAATTGATTGAAAGTTATATGAAATTACCAGGTATTGGTGGTAAAACTGCTACAAGATTAGCTTTTTTTACAATTGATATGGATGAAGATGATGTCACCGATTTTGCTAAATCACTAATATCTGCCAAACGAGACCTACATTATTGTAGTATCTGTGGCAATATTACTGAAGAAGATCCTTGTCAGATTTGTTCTGATTCATCACGTGATCAAACCAAAGTTATTGTTGTAGAAGAACCTAAAGATGTGATGTCTTTAGAAAAAATGAAAGAGTATCACGGCTTGTATCACGTGCTTCATGGTGTATTATCACCAATTGAAGGTAAAGGGCCGGAAGATATTAATATCACAAGTTTATTAACACGTCTTCAATCGCATCCCGATATGCAGGAAGTTATTATTGCGACAAATGCAACGCCAGAAGGTGAAGCAACGTCAATGTATTTATCGAGATTGATTAAACCGGCTGGAATTAAAGTGACAAGATTAGCCCATGGACTATCTGTAGGTAGCGATATTGAGTACGCAGATGAAATGACGTTGTTTAAAGCGATTGAAGGACGTACTGAAATATAGAAATGAGCTGACGGTGTAATGTTTAATAAAAAAACAAAACTTAAATTACGTAAAGAGTATGACGCTAAGTTGCTAGAGTCAATTGATCTCGCTAAAATAGCATGGGATCAAGCCAAACAAACTGAAGAGGCCATTTACGAAGTTGATGAAGAATTAATTAATGAAACACAGATGGCAAGAAAAAGATATTTCTTTCTCTATAATGAAGCGCGTGTTCGTTCAGTTAAAGGGCATATGCAGGCTTCAGTAATCACACATTAAATTAGAAAGAACGTTGAGACAATTCGCCTAACTTGTCTTGGCGTTTTTTTGTGAAATGCTGATTAGATTTATTAAATAAGAGATAGTATACTAATAGTAGGTTTATCTTATGGACAGGTTTTTAAGATTCAAGTACAATAATAATAAGTATTGGGGTCGTTAATGTGACTGGAAAATTTATAACGATTGAAGGACCAGATGGGTCCGGCAAAACGAGTGCCTTAAAAGGTATTATAAAAAAGATACAAAATAACTTGGTAAAAGAATTAGTTATAACACGTGAACCAGGTGGAAGTCCGATATCTGAAGCCATTCGTGAAGTTGTCTTAAATCAAGATTATCCAGAGATGGATAAACGAACTGAAGCATTATTGTTTGCAGCATCAAGACGTCAGCATATCGCAGAAATAATTTTCCCAGCACTTAAGGAAGATAAAATTGTAATATGTGATCGTTATGTTGATAGTTCAATTGCTTACCAAGGTGCTGGTAGAGATATCGGAACGCAAGCGGTTGCTGATATGAACCTATTTGCAACAAATGGAACAGAACCTGATTTAACTTTATACTTTGACGTACCATCAGAAATTGGATTAAAACGAATTTTTGAGCATCGTCAAAATGAAATAAATCGTTTAGATGATGAAAAGTTAGAGTTCCATCAAAAAGTACGCAAAGCATACCAACAATTAGCAGTGAAAAATCCAGAACGTATTATAACCATTAATGCGGCGCAACCTTTGGAAAAAGTAATTGACGATTGTATTGACGTTCTGAAGAAAAAATTACCCGAGTCTTTTAAATAAATGAAATGAGGGAATTCAAATGAAATTAATTACAGCGATTGTTCAAGATAAAGATAGTAACCGATTAAGCAATATATTTATAGATTCAAATGTCCGTGCAACAAAACTATCAACAACTGGTGGTTTTTTAAAGTCTGGTAATACAACCTTTTTAATTGGTATTGAAGATGAACGTGTTGATGAGGTATTACAAATCATTAAAGAGACATCATCAACGCGTGAACAATTTATGGCCCCCCCTGTTAACTTAGATGTTTCAATGGATGCACAAGTACCATTTCCATTAGAAGTTCAGGTTGGTGGTGCAACAGTATTTGTCTTACCAGTAGAAGAGTTTCATCAATTTTAGGAGTAAATAGTAATGACAGAATTAGCTGATGAAACCAGTAATATTAAAATTCAAGAATTACAGCCAAAATTAATTGAACATTTTGAAAAATTGATAATAACAAATAAGTTAGCCCATGCTTATCTATTTTCCGGACCAGAAGGTATTGGTAAGGTTGAACTAGCACAATGGATTGCAATGCGACTCTTTTGTACTGCTGACGAGGATCAAAAGCCTTGCGGTGTATGTGGTGAATGTCAACGAATTCTATCAGGTAATCACCCTGATATCGTGAGTGTTAAGCCTGAAGGCCAGTCAATTAAAGTTGATCAAATTCGATTTTTGAAATCAGAATTTTCAAAAAGTGGTGTTGAAGGTAGCCAAAAGATTTTTATAATTGAAAAAGCTGAGAGTATGACAGCTAGTGCTGCGAACAGTTTACTTAAATTTTTAGAAGAGCCTGTTGGAAATGTGAAAGCTTTCTTATTAACAGAAAATAAAAATCAAATTTTGCCAACTATTCAATCACGGTGCCAACTGGTTAATTTTGTCGCACTCTCTCAAGAAAAATTGATTCAAAATTTATTAAATCAAGGTATCTTGAAAGATCAGGCTCAGTTACTTGTTCATGTAACTGAGAGTACAAGCCATGCTGTAGCATTAGCACAAGATGAGAATTTTACTGAAATGACAAATCAAGTTTGGAATTGGTTCAGTAAATTATTGAAAAATGATGCTGAAAGTTTCATTTTGGTACAAACAAAACTAGTGCCACTCGCAAAAGAAAAACAACAACAGGCATTGATGGTTGATTTAATGGTACTGTTAGCGCGTGATTGTTTACTTGTCCGTTATAATCGTAAGGAACAAGTGAGTTTTTCTAATCGTTTAACTGAAATTGATAAAATAACTCAAATGATTAGTGATAAAAAGTTAGTTGCTATATTAGATGGTTGTTTACAAATTAAAACGATGCTCCAAATAAATATGACATTTCAAAGTGCAATTGAAGTAACAACGTTAAAATTAATAGATTTATAAAATATGAAATGAAGGTGATTTTGTGGATAAGCGTCAACTATATGATAATTTTATAGCTATCGAGGAAGAAATGAAAAAAATGTTATCGAGTTTTGAAACAATAAAATCTGATATGACTGGTGTTCTTGAAAATAACGCTGAATTGGAGATTGAAAACCAACATTTGAGAGAACGATTAAGTGAAATAGAACGACAAACGTCTAAGAATTTTAATGAATCTTCCGATGCAAATCTGTCAAAATCACGTCAAAACTTAGAAAAATTATATGATCAAGGTTTTCATATTTGTAATATTGAAGGGATGTACGGATCACGTCGAGTCGATGATGAACCTTGTGCTTTCTGTTTAGATTTAATTTATGGGGAGCGCGAAGTATGAGTGAAATAGCAGCACAAAGCAGTTTTCAAGGTAAAGGGACAACTGGGTCATTATATTTAGTACCGACACCAATTGGTAATTTATCTGATATGACGTTTAGAGCGATTGATATTTTAAAAGAGGTTGACTATATAGCAGCCGAAGATACACGAAACACACAAAAATTATTAAATCATTTTGAAATTGAAACAAGTCAATTGAGTTTTCATGAACATAATACGCAAGAACGTATTCCGCAATTTGTTGATAAAATATTGGCTGGTCAATCAATCGCACAAGTAAGTGATGCAGGAATGCCATCAATTAGTGATCCTGGGCATGATCTTGTTAAAGCATGTATTGAAGCTAAGATTCCAGTTGTGCCACTTCCTGGGGCAAATGCCGGGATCACTGCATTAATAGCTTCTGGATTAGCGCCACAACCGTTCTTATTCTATGGTTTTTTATCGCGAAAACCTAAGAGTCAAAAAGAAGAATTAGCTGAGTTGAAAAATCAAACAATGACGCTTATTTTTTATGAAGCACCACATCGCTTGAAAAAAACATTAACACAAATAGCTGCTAGCCTTGGTGGTCAGCGTAAAGTTGTACTATGCCGAGAATTAACTAAACGTTATGAAGAATTCTTGCGTGGAACACTGGATGATGCTATCAAATGGGCTGGCACTGAGCAAGTCCGTGGAGAATTTTGTGTAATTGTTGAGGGAAATGATTCGCCAGAAGCAACGGAAGTTGATCATCTGGCTAATATGTCAATTGAAGAACAAGTTGATTATTTGATTGAAACAGGTATGAAAACTAATGATGCGATAAAAGAGATTGCTAAGAAACAAGAGATGAAAAAACAAGAAGTTTATAATCTGTATCATCAGATTTAAGGAGTGAACATATTGGCAGATAATAAATTTAGTGAGCTACATCGTGCGGTTTACTATGAAGGCGATAAAAGTGGGCGTGTGACAGTAGCAATGCTAATTAACATGATTATTTTGGTTTCAACAGACCAAAGTGATAGCTTAGGAATTACTGAAAAAGATTTAACAAATTTGGGCTTTGGTTGGGTTATTACACAATATCTTATTGATATTTCGAGAATACCACATATTGATGAGAATTTAACATTAACTACTGAGGCTGTTTCGTACAATCGTTTCTTCTGTTACCGAGATTTCTGGGTTCATGATGAAGCAGGTAATGAGTGTGCACATATTCATGCTGTATTTGTTTTAATGGATCATAAAACACGTAAAATGACTCGTGTATTGCCAGAAGTTATTGAACCTTTTGGTGCTGAATATACACGAAGAATTGAGCGTTTGGAGAAACCAGTTGGTATCATGAAAGAAGATACAATAGCTGCTAAAAAATCATATGACGTTCGATTCTTTGATATTGATCCAAATCAACATGTAAACAATTCAAAATATTTTGATTGGTTATTAGATTCATTGTCAGAAGACTTTTTAATGTCACATGATTTGAAACATATGAATATTAAATATGAAAAAGAAATTCACTATGGTCATAAGATAGATAGTATCGTTGTTATTGATAACTTAACGACACATCACCAGATTAAAATTGGTGATGATGTTTATTGTGAAGCTGACTGTGAGTGGACGAAACGTTAGAATAAAAAATGCTCTGAGTAACTGGAAGTCTATCCAGTTACTCAGAGCATTTTTTATATTTTTATGATAAAGCATCTGCGACATAAATCGAGAGTTCTTCTTTTTCAAGACCAGCACTTAATCCAACCAATAGTTTGATTCTTGCTTTTTGACCATTTAAGCCACGACAGAAGATGCCGCCCATTTTTTTCAATTGAACGCCACCACCTTCATAGTCGTAAACATCTTGTGCCACGCCATTAAAGCAACGTGAAACAATTACAACTGGAATATCGCGATCAATTAATTTTTGAAGATTAGCTAAAACTTGTGGGGGAAGATTTCCTGCACCAAGAGCTTCAATGACAATACCGTTCGTTTGGTCATTATTAAGAAAACCAAGTAAATCAGCATCCATTCCAGCATAAGCCTTAATTAAATAAACATGATCAACAACTTTGTCGATTGCTAAGCAAGTCTGGCTTAGCAATTCGGCAAAAAAGGTCACGTTATCTTTAGCGATACTACCAATTGGGCCAAACGTTGGTGTTCTAAAAGTTGCGACATTTGTTGTATGTGTTTTTGTTACATAGCGTGCTGTATGAATTTCATCATTCATAACAACTAAGACACCTTTATCAACTGCATCATCACTTGCTGCAGTTAAGATGGCTGTTTGAAAATTGTGTAAGCCATCTGAGCCTATTTCATTTGCGGAACGCATAGCACCTGTTAAAACGACAGGTAGATGGTTCGGTAATGTAAGATCTAAAAAATAAGCAGTTTCTTCTAATGTATCCGTACCGTGAGTAATAACAATACCATCAATCGCTTCCGCGGATGCACGCATAATTCTTTTTTGAATAATTAGCATCTCTATGGGGCCAATATGTGGGGATGGTAAGTTAAAAATATTTTCAGTGATTAAATCGAAACGATCACCAAATGGATTTTCAACTTGGTTTAAAGGGTTTTCTGCACCAGGTGCAACTGCGCCTGTTTCTTGATTTTCAGACATGGCGATTGTACCACCAGTGTGTAAAATTAATATTTTTTTCATATTTTCCTCCTTGCTGACACTTAGATTATACATATTATATTGTACTTTGACTATGAATTTGTTACTGTATATGAACAGATAAGGTGGTTATGAGAATGAAAGAAAAACAATTAAGTAAGAATGAGTATTTATTTATTAGCTCAATGTTATTCGGTTTATTTTTTGGCGCGGGAAATTTAATTTTTCCAGTCTTTGTAGGTCAACAATCCGGACAAAACCTGTGGATAGGTAATTTAGGCTTTCTAATTGCTGGTGTTGGGTTACCTTTTTTAGGTGTAATTGCTATTGGATTGTCTAAAAGTAGGGGAGTTTTCGATTTAGCCTCTAAGGTTAATCGAACGTATGGCATAATTTTCACAATGTTGCTCTACCTAACTATTGGACCGCTATTTGCAGGTCCAAGATCAGCAACTATTCCGTTTGAAATTGGAATTGCACCACATATTAAAGCCAGCCAACATTCAGTATGGCTATTATTATTTTCAATTTTATTCTTCACAATAGTTTGGCTTTTGGCAGTTAAACCAACCAAGATATTAGTCTATGTTGGTAAGTATTTAAATCCCATATTTTTATGTGCGTTGGCTATTTTATTGTTATTTGTATTTATTAAGCCAATGGGTAATTTTTCAGATTTCCCCGCAACAAGTTCTTACAAGAATGGTGCTTTTATGTCTGCTTTTGGGCAAGGATATTACACTATGGATGCACTCGCTGGTTTGGCTTTTGGTATTATCATTGTGGATACAATTAAAGATTTAGGTATTACGAATCCTAAATCAATTACTAAAGGGATTATCTATTCTGGTAGTATCAGTGTTATTTTGATGGGAATCATCTATACATGCTTGGCCTATCTTGGGGCAACGAGTCTGGGTGTATTTCCACATTCTGGTAATGGTGGTGCTATTTTAGCTCAAGTTGCTCAACGTTATTTTGGACAATTCGGAAGTTTCTTTCTTGCTGCAATTATTGTTGTTGCTTGTATTAAAACGGCAATTGGCGTGACTAGCGCATGTGCTAAAACATGTGTTGAAATTATTGGTCATGGTAGCTATAAATTGTATTTAACACTTGGTTGTGTGATTAGTTGTTTAATTGCCAACGTTGGGTTAGATCAATTAATTACATTATCAACACCAGTTTTGATGTTGCTTTACCCACTTGCTATTGTATTGATGATTGCTGCCTGTTTAGAACCTACTTTAAATAAGTATGACTTAAAAGTCAGCATTATCTACAAATGGTTAACCGTTTTAACGCTTTTTAGTGCCATTTTTGATGGACTAAACGCGATGCCAATTTCAATTAAAAATTTAGCTTTTGCTAAAAATATGTTAGCATTTGCAAATCATTATTTACCACTGTTTAATATTGGCTTAAGTTGGATAGTTCCTGCTGCGTTAGGATTACTTATGGGACTAATTTTTATGATTCGTGAAAAGAAAATAAATTAAAAAGAAACATGAAGTGAACCCCAAAAGTTGGAGTAAATATTAAGCGATCATCTGGTCGGTATGTTTTCGATATTCAATCGGAGACA
>NZ_JBXAYI010000006.1:0-68059 GCF_056782235.1 Dellaglioa sp. CoH-55-MRSF-7 | reverse complement strand
TGTCAAGAATTTTTTTGAATAAATATTCATTTCTTCTTGCCGTATCAATCAGCTTTATTAATATACCATCTGGTATATCTCATGTCAACACTTTATTTGCGATATTCATTATCGCCTCAATAGCACTTATTAAATATATCAGCTTTCTTTTTCTTGGTCAAGTCTATTTCTGTGAATATCTCTTAATTGTTGGCTTATCCAAAAATCCATTTTATCATCTATTGCTTTAAACCCTGTATCTATAGACCTATTTGTCCAATAATATTTATGTTTTATTTTAATACCTGTACTTTTAAGATTACTATTTTGTTTAGTAAAATTTCTAATTGAAAAACTCATTTTACTGTTATATTCATCAATATCAATAATCCTAACCGTAATTTTTTCATTTATTTTTAAATAATTCAATATGTTATCCACATAACCGTTATGGCATTCCGAAATATGGATTAAGCCTTGAACTCCATCCGCAATTGTTACAAAAGCACCATATGATTGAATACCTGTTATAGTTCCTACAATAATTTGTCCAATTCTATATTTCATTTATACTCCTCAATCTTTCGGTAAAAACGGCCAAAATAAAAAGGACTTTCATCCTCTTTATTTTGTTACTATCATATCTTCAATTACAATTGGTTCAACTGGTTTATCTTGCATAGCTGTTTTTGCACCCGCAATTTTATCAACAATGTCCATTCCACTAACAACTTGTCCAAATACTGTATGATGAAAATCTAACCAAGGAGTTCCACCTTTTTTATATTCTACGACTACCTCTTCAGGATAATTTGCATCCTTTAATTGTCCAATCATCTGTTCAGGAACATTCGAATTTTGGACAATAAAAAATTGACTACCATTTGTTGATGGTCCAGAATTAGCCATCGATAAAGCACCTCTTAAGTTAAAAAGTTCAGAAGAAAATTCATCTGCAAACGATTTACCCCAAATACTTTCACCACCCATTCCAGATCCTGTTGGATCACCAGATTGAACCATAAAATCAGAAATCACTCGATGAAAAATAACGTCTTTGTAGTATCCATTTTCTGAAAGTCCAATGAAATTTTCTACCGTCTTAGGTGCTTGTTCTGGAAATAATTGAATCGTTATATCACCGTAATTCGTAATCATTTTAACTTTTGGTCCAACTACATGTTCTAAGTCTAATTGTGGGTATGTCATAACTATGTTCCTCCTATTCAAACTTTATTGATTCCATTGTACCCAATTTCACTCTATTTTACTATTACTTTATATTTTTTATGCGTTATACTATTATAATGCTATTAAATGGAATGCTAGGAGACTGTTATGACAACAAATGAAATATTTGATATTACTATCATTGGTGCCGGACCCATCGGACTATTTACTTCAACTTATGCGCACATGCGCCAAGCTAAAACTCAAGTTATTGAAAGTCTTCCCGACATTGGTGGACAAGTTGGTACATTATATCCAACGAAAAAAATATATGATATAGCTGGATTCACTGGCATATCAGGTGAACATCTAATTAAGGAACTTTCAAGGCAAGCTCACCAATTTGACTTTGACGTTAAATTAAATGAGACCGTCTTAAATTTCGAAAAAGAGAATGATATTTTTAGGATTCAAACTTCTAAACGGGTTACATATAGTAGAACAATTATTATTACGGCTGGAATTGGTTCTTTTCAGCCACGTAAATTAAATATTGCTAATTCAGCAACATTCGAGAATGAATCATTATTTTACAATATTAGTGACCTTTCTAAATTTTCTCATAAACAAATTGCTATTGCTGGCGGTGGTGATTCTGCTATCGATTGGGCAAATGAGCTATCGAACATTACAAAACAAATTCATATGATTCACCGTCGAGATAACTTTAGAGCTCTAGAGTACAATGTCACAAAACTCAAAAAAACTGATACTATATTTGAAACTCCCTTTTCGATACAATCACTTTCTAAAAAGAATGGTCGCCTTGAAATTTTGCTAAAACATTCTAAAAATAATCTTAATAAAACGATAATTGTTGATAATTTACTTGTGAATTATGGCTACTTATCCGATAATAAAATTATTAATGCTTGGGGTATAAATATGGATAAGAAACTAATCTCGGTAAATTCTGAAATGGCAACTTCCATTCCCGGTGTTTTTGCCGCAGGAGATATTGTTTCATACCCTGGTAAAATAGCACTAATTGCTTCAGGATTTGGTGAAGCACCGACTGCCGTAACTAGTGCCCTAAATTTTATAAACCCAAATATTAATCGAACTATTCATAGTACGCAACTAATGAATCCACATTATTAAAAAAATAGAACTTAAGGGGTATTTAATATTATGTCTGTCATAAACTTTTTTATAGATTTTGTTTTACATATAGACACACACTTGATTAGTATTGTGAACAACTTTGGAAATTGGACCTATCTTATCTTATTTTTTATTATCTTCATAGAAACTGGAGCGGTTATTTTACCTTTCCTACCTGGTGATTCACTTTTATTTGCAGCTAGTGCTCTAGCAGCAAATTCAATTTATCATTTGAATATTTGGATATTTGTAATCCTCTTTCTTGCTGCAGCGTACATGGGAGACTCACTAAATTTCTTTATTGGAAAAAAAGTAGGGAACTCAATTTCAGATCATTCATTATTTAATAAAATGATTAGCAAAGATAGTCTCGATAAAACAGAACAATTTTTCAATAAACATGGTGGACCCGCAATTATTTTAGCAAGATTCATGCCTATTATTCGTACGCTTGCTCCCTTCATCGTTGGTGGTAGCGGATTTAAGTACTCTCGCTTCTTACGCTTTAGTCTAATTGGCGGATTTGCATGGGTCACCATTTGTTGTTCTGCTGGATTTTTCTTTGGAAACATTGCAATCGTACAGGAACATTTTTCTTTAGTCGTATTGGGAATCATACTAATTTCCTTAATTCCAGCTGTATTTAGTGGTATTAAGTCAAAATTAAGTAAATAACTAGCTATTAATATCCCACCCTTTCTATCTTAATCTAATAAAAAAACGAGACGCCATTTTCACTGGTGTCTCGTTTTTTTAATTACTACGTTTAATTTCTCTCTTACCAAAGTAAATACCAACTAAAAAGAACATCTCAATTAGACAAAAGACCATTAGAAAACAAATCATAAAAAAATTTTCTGGTAATGCCAAAATGATTGGATCTAGTTTAGGATTAAATATCCAATCATTATTTCTAAACACGAGCTCATGAAATAGTATAAAATAATGATCAAAATTAAAGAAAAGTAAAAATACACTAAGAAAAGGAACAGTAATAGCCATCTGAAAAGGTCTTACCAATTTCCATAATTCCTTTTGTTTTGTTAATTGACCAATAAATATTATTGCAATAAATCCTAAAATTAAAAAACAACCATAATTAAACTGCACCAATTGTTTAACATCATGATAATGTTGCATCCCATTATATGATGAAGGCAATATCATTTTTACTTTATTTACCCAAGGATAGTTAAAATAGTCTAATAAATTATTATAATCAGACATTAATTCTGATTGGTTTAACCCAACAATTTTATTCAAATGTGATTGCTTGATAAAAATTTTATAAACAAACGTACTATTAATTACCAATATAATAGAAAAAGAGACAATCGCTAGATATAAACTTAGCCACTGTCCCATTTTTTTAACGCGCTCTATCATTATCAAAGTCCCAATCATCAAGTGAATCCAATTGAATAGTTGGTTGAACTTTTTTAGATGCCACTAAGTTTTTTGTTGAAACGCCCGTATAGACTAACATTGTATCAACCCCAAAGTTAATTCCGGCTTTAATATCTGTCATGTAGTTATCTCCAACCATCACAACTTCACTTTTCTTCAAGCCAAGTCTTGATAGGGCTTTTTCCATGATGATAGTTTCAGGTTTACCAATATAAGTAGCTTCTTGTTGTGTTGTACATTCAACCATCCTTACCAGCGATCCAGCACCAGGAAGTAGTCCACGTTCATTCGGAATATTAGTATCAGCATTTGTTCCAATAAATTTAGCACCACGTTTGATTGCTAAAGTTGCCATTTCAAATTTATGATACGTAACATCGGAATCTAACCCAACAACAACATAATCAGGCGTCGTTTCCTCAATAATAAATTTTTTATCCATAATTGCTTTCTTTAATCCGTTTTCACCAATAATATAAACACTTCTTTTATCAGGGTTTAACGCATCTAGATAATCTGCAGTTGCAAGTGCCGCCGTATAGACTTCTTTCTCAGTTACATGTATATCAAAATTATTTGCTAAATTATTGACAACATCAGCTGGTATTTTAGTCGTATTATTAGTCACAAATAAAAATGCAATATTTCTTGCTTGTAGAGACTCGATAAATCGTTTTGCTGCCGCAATTTTTTCTTTTCCTCGATAGATTGTACCATCTAAATCAATCATATAACCTTTATATGCCATTATTATCACCTTGCCTATTTAATTATGCTTTATCTTTTTGCCTAATTACAAATTCGTGTTTCTTTGTTCGTTTTGTTGCCGTTTTTAAATTATTTTTTTGTGGTTTTACTGGTTTAGACTTGTTTAATGGTACTTTAGTTTTTTTATTTTTTATTTGATATTTTTTTTCAGTTGTGTGCGCCCTTACTACAGGTTTTCTTTTCTTACCAACTGGTTTAACTGTTTTTTTACGTTCTTTAGGATTAGAAATTGGTTCAGGTTTTTGAATTTCCAAATTGTGCAACACAAAATAAGAACATCCAAAATTACAATATTCATATAAATAATCTTCAAGAGTATCGATACATTGTGACCGATATGCCTTTTTATTCTCGGTTTTATAAAAACCTCTTAATCGAAGTTGATCATATCCCCAGTCTCCAACAATATAATCATATTTCGTTAAAATTTGGCTAAATCGTTCCGTTAATTTTTCAATTTCAAAACCATCTCTATAATTGGAAACAAGATCATATGGACGGTTATCGATTAGTACTCGGGTTTCACTCTGTCGAACAACATCACTAGCATAAGCTTTAATTTTTTCTGCTTTTATTGCAAGTTGCTGTTCTCTCTTTTCTTTCTGTGCTTGATTCAAATCTCAAACCTCCTTTTACAACTTTAGTCATACTTCATTATACAGAAAATTCTAGTTTTAAATAGTCCCCAACGTAATCTCTTAAAAATTTCTTGCCATTTATCGAAATTTCTCCGGTTATTTCTATGGTTGGAAAAAACGGTATATACATAAAATGATCAACTGTTGCAATAGTATAATATGCATCCAAGTCAATTTTTTCGTTATGATATATAAGGTCCCCATTTTCTTGTTCTACCAGTCCATCAATCACTACTTCACCAAATAATTGGCCTCTAAAACCCATCCCTTTAATTGGGAATTTCTTAAGAAATGAACTATTCTTTTTAATTTCTTGTACTAATCGCCATAGATTATAACCAGTTAATTTAGCAGTAATAACCCGCATTGGGTGTGGCAGTGTTTGATGCAGGTCATTTTTTGTTACAAATCCTTTTTGTAAATTTTTCAAAAATAATCCACCATTTAACATTGCAATATCCGTTTTTGTACCCGCTTCGATGGCTTTCAATGATGTCTGCATTAATGCTGAATTTTTAGTCCATGATGCTTCTAAATCTTCAGGCAATTTTGCAACAACTTCAGATGTTAAAATTTTTTCTCCGCGTAATCTATATTCTGCTATTTCGTCTTGGTCACTTATAACTTCTGCTAAACTTTCTGTTTCAATTACTTTAGCAACTTCTTTTCTAATTTTATGATTTTCAAGTTCAATCGCTACTTCGCCCACGTACATCCCCCACTTACCAGCTGCGGCCAATAATGATTCATTAACTTTTTCACCGGATTTCAATAAATGATGTGTGTGGCTTCCTAATACAATATCTATCTGAGGATACTTTGCAGCTACTTTTCTATCTACAGGTAAACCTAAATGTGATAACAAAATAATAACATCTACTTTACCTGCTATTTTTTTTAAAAGTGAAGGTAAAACGGTATCAATTTGATTAGATTCCCAACCATTCATCTCATACGTCATTGGAAATGGTGCTGTCAAGGCAATTATTCCAATTTTAGTTCCAGCTGCAGTTTCCATTATTTTATATTCTTTGGCCCATGCAGGACGATTATTAACTTCTCCATCTACCACGTTATCAAGGATAATGTCGAATTTTGCATTATCATATAAATGTTGTAATTGGCTTCGCGAATTACCAATACCTTCATTGTTACCAATTGTCGCTGCATCATATGCTACAGTATTCATTAATTCAATATTGGCTTTGCCATTTGTAGCTTCCGACAACGGGTGCACACGATCAATTGCATCTCCAATATCAAAAGTTAAAACAGTTTGATTTTGTTTTTCAAGCTTTATTTTTTCAGATTGTAAAAATCGCCTAATTTTAGGCCAATTTTCTAAATGTGAATGAATATCATTTGTATGTAAAATCGTTATTTTTTCCATTAGTTTATATCCACCTTATTTTGATTATTTACTGACTTTCTTTTCACTAACTATATTATTATGGTTGTCCTAAAGTTCTTTTCTAACCATCAAATTCCTAATAGGTGGGTTCAACATTATTAGTTATACTATATCCTATATTATACTGCTTACCGTGTCCAAGTGAATTTATATGACCCTTTACAAAAAATAGCATGCAGAAAATAGTATTGCTCGCGCTGAAATTAACTATTAAATTGTAATGTTTTTAGAAGCAAAATCAAACAATATTTTCAACAATTACTTTTAATTTGTGCCCTAAGTATACAAAAAAAGACCCTCACACGTGGTCTTTTCAGCAAAAATTTAATTTTCCATCTTCATTTGAACACTTTTAATAACATAGAGTACAATTAACCAACCAATTGAAGCAATCAGCGCAATTAATGTATCAGGTTTTAAGCATAGCACAATACCTACAAAAGTTAGAAATAATAGAATTAAATAATTTGTAACAGGAAAGAAAGGCATTTTAAATACTAGCATTGATTCTGTTTTTTCTAGTTTTATTTTTCGTCTATACTTCAAATGTGCAATTACAATTGCTCCCCAAATGAACAAGAAACAAGTCGTTGCAATACTTGAAATAAATGTAAATACCGATTCAGCCATAAACATATTCAGTACGACTGAAATTGCAATCACAAGAGTCGAAAATTGTAATGCAAATGCAGGTACTTGATTATGTGATAACTTACTAATTTTTTTAGAAAATTTATTTTTTTTATTATAATTAAGCGAGAACAACATTCTACCTGTACTAAATAAAGACCCATTACAAGCTGAGGCTGCAGCTGTAATTACAACAATATTAATAATGCTGGCTGCTGATTTTATCCCTATATTTTCAAATACTTGAACAAATGGACTTTGTGATTCCGAAATCATATTCCAAGGATAAATCGCCATAATTGCCAATAATGATCCTACATAAAACAAAATAATTCTTAAGGGTATTTCATTAATTGCTTCTGGGATAACCTTTGTTGGGTTTTCAGTTTCTGCAGCTGTTAATCCTACCATTTCAATACCGACAAAACTAAACAGTACCATTTGAAATGACAAAATAAATCCTTTAATTCCTTGGGGGAAAAATCCACCGTGACTTACTAAATTCGTCAAACTGGCATGCCCAGCTGAAGTTTTAAAGTTTACCACTACCATATACACGCCAATACATATCAACACAATAATGGCAATAATTTTAATGAGTGCAAACCAAAATTCTGTTTCACCGAATAATCCCACTGTAACTAAATTTATTCCTAAAAGAATAAGGAGCATAACCATACCAGGAATCCATTGCGGCAAGTTAGGAAACCAAAATTTCATATATAACCCGACTGCGGTAATTTCTGTCATTGCAATTGTTACCCAACAGACCCAATATGTCCATCCAGCAACAAATCCAACCTTTTCACCTAGATATTCATAAATAAAATCAATAAATGAATGTGCATTCACATTCGATAACAGTAATTCACCTAACGAACGCATTAAAAGAAAACATGCAATTCCGGTAATAATATATGCCAATAAAATAGATGGCCCAGCCAAATGAATAGATTGACCTGCTCCCAAGAATAAACCAGTCCCAATTGTTCCACCAATTGCAATTAATTGAACATGTCGACTTTTTAATCCTCTAACATGCTGATCTTCTGAACTTTTTTCTGCCATTAATATCAAACTCCCTCTATAGTAATTAAGTAGATTATACATGACACATGTTAATTTCTAAAGAAATTATTCTTTTTATAATTAAATAAAAAAAGCGACTCAAAATATGAGTCACTTTACTTATTATTAAAGTTGGCCTTTATCCACTTATCTAACGTTTTAACAAAGCTCTGAAATAGTTCTTCACCCTTTAGTGATGGGAAATCACCTAATAGTACTTCATCAACTTGTTTACTACCTTCGCCATGTTTCTGTAAAATCAAAATAGATTTACGTGAATTAGCTGAACTAAATAATTCCACAGGTAAATTGAGCATACCTTGAAGATATGCATTTGATTGAATGTAAACGAGTAATTTTTTTGCTTCCTCTGTTTCAAATAAACCAGTAGGAACAAGGTATATGCCAAAACCGCCATCATTTAAGTATTTGATTGATTGTTCTATTAATAAATGATGTACATATGAATGACCTTCAGTTGCATGTGTAGCAAAATGGGTAACTCTTTCATCTAGAGGGTAATAACCAATTGGTAAATCAGCAATAACAACATCAGATTTTTTTACAATTAGGTCATCAACCGCATCTTGGTGAAATAATTCTAAATTTAAGTGTTGTAATTGTCCACTTAACCCTGCAATTGATAACATTGTATCATCATTATCAATCCCGTATGCTTTTGAAATCTCAAACTTATCAGCAGCCATTTGATTCAAAATCGTCGTCAGTAAGTTCCCTGATCCCACTGTAATGTCCAATAAACTAAACGATTTTTTTGTACTTATTAATTTTTCTAATACAAATGCAACTAAAAATCCAATTGTATCTGGTGTTATTTGATGATTAGGTTGAATACTTTCTTGTCTTGTTGCCTTCAATAAAACTAACTGTACAACTTTACGTACATCTTCTGACGATAAGGCATTCAAATTCATTTTTTTATAAATCTGATTCAAAATTTTTACATCTTGCTCACTTGGTAATCCATCTTCTACGTGTACAGATTTATTATCTAACAAATTATTGCTAGTCTCAATAAATGCGTCCAAATAAGTGATTTCTAAACTTTTTTGTAAAATATCAATTGTTTCATTAATCTGATTAAAGTTCATTTCTATTTCTTCTAATGACATAAAATCACTCCTTGAATTTATTTGCTCGTTTCAGTTTAACGATTTTTAATTCTCAATTCAAGTTAAGTTTCTTTTTTATCATTTTTCTGAAAAAGAATATCGATTACCATTCTTCAAAATAACCTGATAGGCTCCTTTTTGATATTCAACAACACCATAATTATAAGTATATTTTTCTTTTAGATTTTTTGCTTTTTGATTTAAAATAGTCATGTTTTTCATAGTTTCTGCTTGATTATATTGGCATATTTTCTGATAACTAGTGAATTTTGCTTGGAAATATATCAGTTGTCCCAATAACAAACCAATTAATAACATTAAACAAAATATGGCTGATACAACTAAATGTCCGTTTAATAATTTGATTTTTCGCATCTTAATCCTTTTTTTCCATAGGTATTACCAATTTTAAAGTCTTATTTTGGTGTTCTTGTTTGATTTTTAAAAATAGAATTGGTTCATCGTATGCCACCGAAAATGATTTCACATGATATAAAATTGGTATATGACCTCCTGAAAATCCAATAAACTGTATCATTTCATTATGCTGACTAAGATAGTAGCGAGCTCCTGTCTTATTATTTTTTAATGAAATTGTATATTGACCAACATCTATTATCTTCAAATCTAAGTGATCTGACTCCAATAATCCGATACATTGCTGTAACGAAAAATCTCTATCTCCGCTAATTTCTTGGTGTTCATTTGTACATAAGTGCCAACATGTTGTCATTAGACTAAGAGAGATGATAAATATACCTAATGCAATAATAGTTTCTAACAAAGAAAAACTTTTCATTGCAATTTAATACTTGTTAAATCATTTTCAGACTTAATTCGAATTTCAGACATAGTAGCACATTGTAATTCGCCATCAACTATTTTTGATAATTTACTTGTCGGATGAATGACTAATAATTTACTGATTTCTTTCAGATTTCTTGTAGTTGTTGTTTTATGATTCCAATAATCTTCTTGTTTCTGTAATGTGTGATTGGTCTGTACATATAATCCAAAACCTGATGCGACAATAGTTAAAGTCATAATAGCGTCAGCTAACACAATTCCTGACATTTTACGCACGTTATTCGACATCCTTTCTAATAAATTGACCCCACCCAATTTGAAATACTATTTTTTGATTTCTATTTGGTAATGTGGATTTAAAATTAACTGTTTTACCAGTGATTTGCCCACTTTTATTTATTTTTATCGTTACTCTATTTTTAACTGTCACAGTCTTCGGATAGTCTAATTTAATTTTACTATTGCCATTAATAATGGTCATTTTATCATCATTAAAATTAATACTATTAGGCATCCGATTCATCGGTGCCTCTACCACTGCACTTTGCCAAAGTTGTTCAAAATTTTGCCAAAATTGTTTTTCTTTAGATATCGCAAGTACTTGATCCATTGGCCCCATTAGCAATAGACCACAAATACTAGTAATTGCCAACGAAATAAGCATTTCAAATAAACTAAATGCTTTAAATTTAGTTTTCTGTTTTAACAACATTATTCGAGATAATAATATGATTATCTTTTGCTTCCTTTTCTTGCTTTTCAGTTAAATATTTTTCCGAAACTAAATCAGCAAAATTTATCGATTTATTATGCGTTTCATTTTCATACAAATCAACCTGCGTTTGGACGACGCTAACTAACGCTTCATCATTAACCCGTTTAGCACCTGCTCTTTGATGTCCAATGTTAGGTAATATAATCAACATTAGAAGTGAGATAATAAATAAGACACATAGCATTTCAACAAGCGTAAATGCTTTTAATTTTTTTCTATTTTTTTTCATTGAATTTCCTCCATAGTTTGATACATAGGTAATAATATTGTTAAATACAACCCAACAATACAGGCCGCTACAATTATGAATGCAACTGGCTGTACATAAATCATGATTCTTTCGACAGATGACTCAAATTTACGATAAGTTAATTCCGAATACATTAATAATTCTTGGCTCATCACATCTAACGTATTACCTTTTGCGAGAAATGTCGTTATCTCATTAGGAAATAAAGGACTTTTATCGATCATTTGTTTTGTACTCCCACCATTTTCAAAATGATTCGTTAACTGTTTACCTAACTGATATAGTAAAGATTTTTGATCAAATTGATTTAAATAATCACATATTTTATTCAAATTTAAACCACTTGCTAAAAGCAGACCCAAATTAAATGTTAAATAATAATGACAATAATCCCGATAAATTTTACCTACTATGGGGACCTGACAATACCAAACATGCCTGTTCATCGTACTTTGTTTTGAAACACGAATGATAATTTTTATGATATATCCGATAAATAGACTAATTACGACAGAGATAATACTCTTCATTAAAATCATTTTAAAGTTAGAATTTGATGACGCACCTAACTGACTATAATTTATTTCAGGCAAAATAAATTGTTGGATTCCGATATATAAGACAACCAGTAATCCCATCAGAATCATTGGGTATTGCATGAGTTGCTTTAACTGTTTCTTTTGTTTTACTCTAACCGTCATCAATTTTCCGAGTTGTTTAATACTTTTATTTAATCCGCCATATTTTTCAGAAATCGTAATTTGATAATACGAACTTTTTGAAATATACGGCTTGATACCTGTTGAGAAGGGTTCACCACTTCTTAACTTGGATTCAATTTTTTGAATATCTATTTTCCCAACTGGAAATAATTTAGTCGCCGTTGTTAAAGATTGCCTGAGCGAAAATCCCGAATCTAATAAGTCTGCCAAGACTTCGAAAAATTCACTTTGTTTTTGAATTGACCATTTTCTTCTATTTAAAATTATTTGCTGTTTCAATTGTAATAATATTTTTCTTAATACATTGATCAAGGTTATCATGCCACCTTTCTAAAGCTATTTTTTGATTAAATGTTCCTTCAAGAACAGACTCTAACTTTTGACCTGTTAATATATCAAATAGTACACCGCTTCCACCTTTCGTTGTTTCAATTAATCGCTGATAACTTACTGCCTGTAGCGTTCTATTGAGATCATCTCGACTAACGCCAAGATTTTCAAGTCGTTTAATTGTTCCTACTGCATTTCTTGCATGTACGGTACTTAAAATTAAATGACCACTCATTGCAGCTTTAATTGCAGCATTGGCAGTGACTTCATCCCTGATTTCACCGATAATAAAAATATCAGGATGGTGCCTCAATCCAACTTTTAATAATTCCGCATATGTCATGTTTGCTTTATCATTAACCTGTAATTGAATAAAATTAGGATTTTGAATTTCAACTGGATCCTCAATAGTTAATATTGTTCTTTGATTCTGAATCATTTCAGCCAGTTGGTACATTGTCGTTGTCTTACCTGAACCCATTGGACCTGAGAATAAAATTAGCCCACTGGACCCACATGCATTTATCAACTGCTGAAATTGATTTGGTAAAAGTTGAAGTAACGGTACATCGGTATTCGAATAAATAAATCGTATAACAATCGATTCTCTACCTAAAAAATCGCCAACACTCGAAATTCGGCAATTTACCTTTTTATGTTCTATCTGCCATTGAAAAGTCCCAAACTGCGGCCGCCTAGTTTCGCTCAGAATCATATTTGCCTTAAATTTAAGAAAATTATTCATTTGTATCATCTTTTTTTCTGAATATACATTAAGGCTATGATAGTTATTCAACGTTCGATACTTAACTAAGCATCCCTTGGCACTTGGAATTATATACATATCACTTGCTCTGTTTTTAACACATATTTTAATCATTTCTTGTATTTCTGTTTCAATCATCTCAATATCCCTCCTTTCCATATATTTAAGTACGCAAAAAAAGCCAAAACATTTAATTTTGGCTTTTCATATTTTTATATTTAATTAATTTCTAACTTTTTAAGATGACTTATCTCTTTATTATAGAGAGTATCTTAATCTTCGTCTGCAATATCACCAGCATGGAACACTTCTGAAACATCATCATTTTCTTCCAATGCATCAATCATATGATGGAATTGTTCAATTTTATCTTCCGGTACTGGTACTAGATTTTGAGGAATCATTACTAATTCAAATGTATCTAATTTGTATCCCTTTGCTTCTAATGAAGCACGTACATCTGGTAAATCTTTTGAATCTGTATAGATTTCAAATAATTCTTCTGATGTTTTCAAATCCTCAGCACCAGCATCAATAACATCTTCAAACATAGCATCTTCATCAGTATCTAATTCTTCACGAGAAATAACGATGTAACCTTTACGATCAAACATGTAATTAACTGAACCTGTTTCTCCTAAATTTCCACCATTACGTGTAAATGCAATACGAACTTCTGAAGCAGTCCGATTACGATTATCCGTCAAGGTATGAACTAAGATGGCAACGCCACCAGGTGCATAGCCTTCATATGTAATTTCTTCATAATCTGCACCTTCTGAACCAGACGCTTTATCAATAGCACGTTTAATATTATCTTTTGGCATATTTGCAGCTTTAGCTTTATCAAGCATCAAACGTAATGAGGGGTTCGAATCGGGATCAGGACCACCACTTTTTGCAGCCATGTAAATTTCTCTCGATAATTTTTGGAAAATTTTACCACGTTTAGCATCTTGTGCATTTTTACGACCTTGGATGTTATTCCATTTTGAATGTCCTGACATAATTCCCTACCTCTTTCCGAAATGTTTCTGAATTTTTACTTTTAACCGTTTATTATGATATCAAAATAATAGCTTAATATCAACCTTCTTCACGAGAATAGGACTGAACTAGTTTTCTTTAGCTTTTTTGTGCCGATAGTACATTAAAATTAATATCGTCAAAATTACACCTGTTGTTGCACCAATTGTATCAAGTAAAACATCTTGGATTAAGGGCGTTCTGCCACCTGTAAAACTTTGGTGAATTTCATCAAGTCCTGCATATAGCGCTGCACAAGCAACTGCAATAAGCCCACTGTAACGCCAATACTTAATTTTATTTTTCACTCCCAAGAATATGAAGCTAGCCATAAAGAAATATGTCATAAAATGAGCAGTTTTACGGATGAAAAACTCAACTAATTTAAAATAACCAACATGGTTAAAACTTTCATCTGCTCCAGCATAACTAAATGAAATATGTGACAACATACTTTCAAATGGTTTACCAGCTAAATACTTTTCTAAAAAAGGAATAGATGTCTGCTGCTTGTACGTTTCCGAAGAACTAATAAACAGAATTACAATAATTAATAAGGCTAAAACAAAGTAAATATTATTTTTATTTTTCATAAAATTTCCCATCCAAGTATAATAAAAACTTGATTTTCCAAATATAATTTAGAAAACCAAGTTTTTTATTATATTATTTTGTTGAAGAACGCTTAATTAAGCCATATGGTAATTGGATTGTTTTTTCACTAACTTCTTCTTTATCCATTAATTTTGTTAATAATCTCATAGATACAGCCCCTAAATCGTATAAAGGTTGTGTTATTGAAGATAATTTGGGTCTAACAATCTCAGTCAATTTTGAATCATTACTTGTAATAATTTCAAAATCTTCGGGTACACTCAAACCAGCATCTCGAGCACCATTCAAAACACCAACAGCTAATTCATCATCACCAACAAAAGCAGCAGTTGCATGACTTGAAGAAATTGCTGGCCATAAGGTTTCGCCAGCTCGATATGAATAATCTGTTTCAAAAATTAAGTCTTGATCAAATTTTATTCCGGCTTTTTCAAGAGCTAATTTATAGCCTTTTAGTCGGTATTCGCCATTAATGGGTTCATCCATTGAACCTGAAACAAATGCAATACGTTTATTGCCATTATTAATTAGATCCGTTACTGATTCCATTACAGCTGCAATATAATCAATATTAACACTACCTAATTCTCCAGTAGGATCAACTGAACCTGAAAGGACAACTGGTGTACGACTTCTCTTAAGTTCAGCACGTAATTCATCAGTAATTTGATTTCCCATAAAAATAATACCATCAACTTGTTTAGCTAATAATGTATTTAATACTTGCACTTCTTTTTGACCATTTTGATCAGAGTTAGCTAAAATAATATTATATTTATACATTGTTGCAACATCATCAATTCCACGAGCTAATGATGAAAAGTAAATATTAGTTACATCGGGAATAATAACCCCAACTGTTGTCGTTTTCTTACTTGCCAATCCTCTAGCAACAGCATTAGGTCTGTAATCAAGTCGATCAATAACTTCCAAAACTTTTTTTCTTGTTGCAGGTTTAACGTTAGGGTTACCGTTAACCACACGTGAAACAGTTGCCATTGAAACAGCTGCTTCTCTTGCTACGTCATAAATTGTAATTGTTTGTTTATCCATTAGTATTATTTCCTCTCATTACTTAAATATCAAGTTTTCATTCCGTTTTCAAGCACTAGAATAATTTAGCAAATTTTTAAGACAATTGCAAGCGTTTTTACCTTATTTTCATGAAAATAATTTTTATATTATGAAAATTTCAATTTTTAATTGTTATGAAAATTTCAATATTTAATTGTTATGTCTTACTTATGCTATAATACAGTATACTATTGTAAAGGGAGAGATTTCATGTCACATATTGCATCTTTACAACAATGGCTTGCCAATAATGGTACTGACATTGCTTATATCAACGATCCAATGAGTATTCAATATTTTACCGGTTTTGAAAGTGATCCTATTGAGCGCGTTTTAGCTCTCTTTGTATTTCCTGATCAAGACCCATTTTTATTCACACCCGCTCTTGAAGTCGAAGCTGCCAAAGATACCGGCTGGAAATATCCCGTTTATGGTTATCTTGATCACGAAGATGCTTTCGCAATCATACAAAGTGAAATAAATAAACGTAAAAATTCACCAAAGAAATGGGCTATTGAAAAAGGCAGCCTAACAGTTGAAAGATATGATGCTATTAGTCGTATCTTCCCAAGTGCTGAATTTGTAGCTGATGCAACAAGCTTTATCGAAACACTTAAAGTAATTAAAACACCAGACGAAATTGAAAAATTAAAAATTGCTGGAAAATGGGCAGATGTTGCTTTTGAAGTTGGCTTTAACGCTCTTCAAGAAGGCAGAACTGAACAAGATGTTGTTGCAGAAATTGAATATGCAATGATGAAAAAAGGAATCATGCATATGAGCTTTGACACTATTGTTCAAAGTGGAAAAAATGCCGCTGAACCTCATGGATTTGCAAAAAAGGATCTTATCCAATCAAATGCTTTAACATTATTTGATTTAGGTGTTATCTCAGATGGTTATATTTCAGATGCTAGTCGTACTGTAGCATTCGGTAAACCAAATGAAAAAGCATTAGAAATTCACAAAGTTTGTCTTGAAGCGCAATTAAAAGCGCAATCTGCTGCTAAACCAGGTATGATTGCGGAAGATTTAGATAAAATTGCTCGTGATGTCATCGTCAAGGCTGGTTATGGTGACTACTTTATTCATCGCCTTGGTCATGGTATGGGACAAAGTGAACATGAATTCCCTTCAATTATGGAAGGAAATAAAATGGAACTTAAACCAGGTATGTGTTTCTCAATAGAACCTGGTATTTACATTCCAGGCGTTGCTGGCGTTCGTATTGAAGACTGCATTTATCTAACTGAAAACGGTAATGAACCATTTACAGTTACACCAAAAACATTAAAAACAATTGAACTACACTAATAAAAATAAAAACCCCTAAAGTTAGAAAACTTTAGGGGTTTTTATTTTTAAATATTCCATAAACTACGAGTCTTAACTAAAATAATAGGTAACCATATGCTACTCCTTTTCGAACAACATGTGGTTACCTATTATTTTAAAGTTAATTAATTCAAATAGTTCGCATTAAAAATTGTGGTACTCATTTTACTTTTATTTTTCGCCTGTCCATCCATCTGGATAAATTGTTTCAGCTTTGCCTTCTGCAGCATCAGCATCTTTAGCTTCGCCAAAAGCACTCTTGCTATCAACATAGATGTCTTCTTCAGCTAAGTCTGAAAACTCATCTGTTAAATCAGTCATTTGTTCAAATATATCGTCTGATTCCATAGCTAATTTGTTTTTCAAATCGTTCTTTGCATTAATTAATGCATCTTTAGCATTAACATACGCATCCTGGCTCATTAATAATTCACTTTTTTCAGAAAATTTATCACTTAGATTATTTTTCATTTCATCAAAATCAACCATTTTATCTTTTAAATCAATACTAGCGTCTTCAGCGTAAGCCTTATACTCTAACACGCGATCACGTACATCTAAAGCTTTTTCTTCCAAATGTTCTTTAATATCTTGTTTCGTTTTTTCAGAAATTAATTTAGAAGCTGTATACGCGGCAACCCCACCTGTAACTACCAATCCTAATAAAAATTTTTTTGACATAACAAACCCCTCCTTGTTTTAAACTTTTCTATTTTTATAAAAACTAAATGCCTTTTTACCAACATTAATGAAAGCTGAAGAATCTTTAGCCCTCTTTGACGTCGCTGAAACGTGTGTCATTAATCCTCGACTTGCATCATTCAAATCAGACACACTTTCACTCAAATCAGCAACAGCCTGAAATAAAGGATCAATTGTTGCTACTTTACCATTTACATCGTCTAATAAAATATTTGATTTTACGAGTATATTCTCAACTTCATTTGATAAGCCATCAACATCGCTGGTAATAGATGAAATACTTTTATTCACTTCTCCGAGTGTTCTCATCATTCTCATAAGAACGAAAATAATGAATAGGACTAAGACCGCGAAAGCAACAGCGGCAATTAATCCTGCAATTTGTCCACCTGTCATAATAATTCCTCCTATTTACTTACGTACATTAATTCAAAATCTACTTATAGGATAGCATTCGAACCTAAAAACTGCAATTGATAACATACGACAGTTTTGTATTTAAATTACACATTAGCCCACATGTTTGCTATGATGATATCAATAAATTAATTTAGGGGTGATCGCCATTTTAAACAATCTTTTTTTAGAGCATTTCACAAAGGACAATTTACTTTTAGGGACATTACTAAAAACCGTTACAAAACAAAGTACTTTCCTTTCACGTTACATAGCTCATATCGATTGGGATGCCATTATTAGTAACCTAGTTGAACTAGTTTTTTCTCTTGTTTTCTTTTCTTTTCTATTTATCCTTATAAATTGGATTGGAAAAAAAATCATTCGTCGGACATTTAATCAATATCGAGGATCCGATAGATATTCAACAAATAGAGTTGAAACAATCAATTCACTAACATCAAATATTTTTCACTATATTATGTTATTTTTTTATCTTTACGCTATTCTGTCGGTGCTCGGTGTTCCCGTTGGTACCTTAATTGCAGGTGCCGGAATCTTAAGTGTTGCTTTAGGTCTTGGCGCACAAGGATTCGTAACTGATGTCGTCACTGGATTCTTTATTCTTTTAGAACAACAATTCGATGTTGGAGATATCGTTAGAATTGATTCAATTGAGGGTCCTATCGTGGCTGTCGGCCTACGTACGACTCAAATTGAAGACTATGATGGTATTTTGCATTTTGTCCCAAATAGAAATATCACAATTGTCAGTAATTTATCTCGCAATAATATGCGAGCAGTTATCGATATCCGAATTGATGTCACTGACGATGTGGATAAAATCACCCATATTGTACAGAACGTTAATGAAAAGTTAGTCCCACTTCATCCCGAAATTAAAGATGGACCAAATATTTTAGGTCTAGTTGATCTTGGCAAAGGAAATTTGGTCTTTAGAGTCGTTGTGTTCACTTTAAATGGTGAACAGGCATCTACTCAACGGACATTTCTTGCCGGTTATCTAACGGCTTTAAATGATGCTCAAATACATGTCTTAAACTCACCTATCTCACTTAACTAAAAAATGACTCAATTATGAAATCATAATTGAGTCATTTTTTAGTTTCTTATTTGTTGATCTCTATCTGTCAAAAAATGGACCATTGCAAGAACACCTGCATCAATTGCAGCTTCTTTAGGCGCCAAAAATTCAGAATGTAGCGAGTAAGGACTATCTACACCCAACCAAAACATTGTTCCAGGTATTTTAGACAATAAAAATCCAAAATCTTCTCCCGTCATTGCAGGTTGTGTTTCAACAAATGAAACTTCTGGATCGTTTTTCATAAATCGAATAAAGTTTTCAGTCCTGCTATCATCATTTTCAACAGGTAGATAACCACCTTGAATGAGGTTTAATTCTACTTCGCAATCGTACATTAATGCGATACCCTCACAAATTGTTTTAACACGTTTTTGAATCAATAAATTCATTTCTTGTGTTAACGCACGAATTGTTCCATTAATCTGTGCTTCACCAGCAATAACATTACCAGTCGTTCCAGCAGTAAATTGACCCAACGTAACAACTCCAGATTGTATTGGATCGACATTTCGACTGATAATCGTTTGTAATTGCGTGACCAACTGTGCACCAGCAACTACCATGTCATTAGCCTGATGTGGGTATGCAGCATGTCCACTTTTTCCGGCTAGGTGTGCATGAATTTCACACGTACCTGCGAACAAAGTGCCTAATCGAGTTCCAATTGTTCCAGCAGGTAATTGTGGATTATCATGGAATGCATAAATTTCATCAGGCATCCACTCATCTAATAATCCACTCTCATAGAGTCGCTTACCACCACTGGCATTTTCTTCTGCTGGTTGAAAGATAAAAGTCATATTTACTGTTGGTTGATTTTCAGAAAAGTAATTTAGAATTCCGAGCGCAACCGTCATATGAATATCATGCCCACAAGCATGCATTCTACCTTCATTCCGTGATGAAAATGGCAGTCCTGTCTTTTCAGTAACAGGTAGTCCGTCAATATCAGTCCGATATCCAATTGTATACCCGCCAATAGAACCAACTACTCGAACTAAAATACCAGTTTCAACTGTTTTAATTACTATAAAACTTTGATTAAATTTTGAAATTAAGTTCAGTAGATAGGCTTGAGTTTCAAATTCTTCTAATCCAATTTCCGGAATTTGGTGTAAGTCCCGTCTGATTTTAATTAGTTCTTCAGTTGTTAAACTCATTTCTATCTGTTCCCTCGTTTCAATTTATTTCTAGATATTACGTAACTCTGCTAAAATTTCTGTTTTATCTTTTGTTTTATCATCGATATCTTTAACTTTTTTTGCGGGCATCCCTACGACTACCGTATAAGGTGCAACATCTTTAGTAACAACAGCTCCAGCACCAACAACGGCACCTTTACCAACACGAACGCCTTCAAGCACGACAACATTTCCACCAATTAAAACGTCATCTTCAATAATAACAGGTGTTGCTGAAGGTGGTTCGACAACCCCAGCAAGTACTGTTCCAGCACCAATATGACAATTATCTCCAACAATTGCACGACCACCTAAAACAGCACCCATATCAATCATTGTTCCCTTACCAATTTCAGCACCAATATTAATGATAGCGCCCATCATGATAACAGCGTTATCGCCAATTAAAACTTGATCGCGAATAACTGCACCTGGTTCAATACGTGCATTAATCTTTTTTAAATCTAATAACGGAACAGCTGAATTACGAGTTTCATTTTCAATATGAGAACTTACAATTTTTGAATTTTCATTTAGGAAAGGTTCAATATCTGCCCAATCACCAAATAAAACGCCAGCTTTATCATTTAAGTAGTCTTCTATCGTATCTGGTACATCGATTTCAACTAAATCCCCTTTAATATATACCTTAACGGGTGTTTTCTTTTTTGAAGTGCTAATAAAATTAATAATTTCGTGTGCATCTAAATTTGCCATCATCATTCTCCTAATATTTCATATTATTTATTTTCTTTCTTTAGTTTCAATATCTTGAACTATATACTCTTTTTCAAATTCATGAGCAATATGATTCATACTTTTCATAAGCTCACGACGTGTCACGATACCTGTAAAACTGCCCTCAGAAGAAACAACTGATAAAAAGGGATGGTCCACAAGTAAGTGCAAAACATTCTCAATATCGTAAGGATCTTGAATAGTGGGAATATCAGTTTCCATAACATCTTTAACACGAACTTCGTGTAATCGGCTGACATCCAATTCATCTAATCCTAACATTGTCTCAGTAATCATAGACAAGGATAACAATCCTTTAAACTTATAATCATTATCTAAAACGGGAATTTTAGCATAATGAACTTTTGTTAAAACCAATAGTGCGTGATCCAGGAAGTTATTTTCTTGTACATTAGCAACAATTTCAGCTGGAATTAAAAAGTGTTCCTGGTTTTCGGATAACATTTTTTCAATAGACTTAGCTATCATTCAATAGGTCCTCCTTCCAAACTTTTAGAACAACTCCTATTTTATAATAAATTGAACGCAGACACTAATTTTTTTTAAAAATCGAGCCAATTATTAATAAATATTTACATTTGTTCGCAATATTGGTAACATAATAAATATTGCGAACAAAAATAGGAGGATACAATGGATTATACATTAACAACAAGATTAGCTGCAGAATTTATTGGTACAGCAATTATGGTTATTTTAGGTAATGGTTCGGTGGCCAATGTCGAACTTGGGCATACAAAAGGACATGGTAGTGATTGGGCTTTAATCGCCTTCGGTTATGGATTCGGTGTTATGATTCCCGCCTTAATCTTTGGTAGTATTTCAGCAAATCATATTAATCCAGCTTTCACTTTAGGATTAGCTTTTTCTGGTTTGTTCCCATGGGGTGAAGTACTTCCCTACATGACAGTACAATTTTTAGGTGCATTCGTTGGACAAGCTATTGTTGTTGCAGCCTACAAACCTTACTATGATCAAACAACTGATCCTGAACGTATTTTAGGTACTTTCTCAACTATTGATGCCGCTCAAAGTAAATTAAATGGTTTTATTAATGAATTTGTTGGTACTTTCATTTTGATATTTGGCGCCATTGGTATTACAAAAGCACCATTTTTCTCCGATAACCTCGGAACAGCTCATCTCGGATTAGGTTTCTTAGTCCTTGTATTAGTTGCATCATTGGGTGGCGCAACTGGCCCAGCCCTAAACCCAGCTCGTGATCTTGCTCCACGTTTACTACATCAACTATTACCTCTTAAAAATAAAGGTAACTCACAATGGGATTATAGTTGGGTCCCAGTCGTTGCACCAATTGCAGCCGGCATTTGTGCCGTTTTCCTATACAAATCACTTTTTATGCTAGCTTAAATTTTAAAAACCTCTAAACGATAAAATTCGTTTAGAGGTTTTTTTTCGCTATTTACGTTTAAACTCGCAAGTTAATTCTGGTATTAATTTATGCTGTCTAGTGAAATATGAGACGTGAACATTTTTTTCGTTTGCTTCTACTATCGCATATGTTCCACCAATCCCTTGATACATCCCTCTAGGAAGACTAATGCTCCCAGGATTTAAAATTAATACGCCATCGTCAGTCATCTCACATCCTAATTCATGAGTATGTCCAAAAAATACGAATTTAGCATGATTAGCCTTAGCTTTTAATTCAAGTGTGAACAGTCCTGTTTTAACGTTAGTCAGATGCCCGTGAGAGAGATAGATAGTTTCCCCGCTCACAATTTCAACTAATTCTTCTGGAAAATTCATATCAAAATCCATGTTTCCTAGGACACCATCAAATTTATTAAAAAGCGGATCATTTGCTTCTAATTCTGAATCGCCACAATGAAAAAATACATCAACTTGATTTTTATTATGTACTAAAATAGATTCTAATATATCACGATCTCCATGACTATCACTCACAACTAAGCACTTCATCTTATTTTTCCCACCAATCATTAAAATTTGACATTAACTTGACGGTTGCACGACCGCGATGACTAATTTTATTTTTTTCTACTTCAGTCAGTTCAGCCATAGACTTATATAATTCAGGTACATAAAAAAGTGAGTCATAACCAAATCCGTTATCTCCACGTGGTATACCCAAAATTTCTCCAGCCACTTCACCGTCTACAACTAGTGACTCGTTACCAGGTTTTGCAAAAACTAACGTTGTATGGAAATTTGCAGTCCTTTTGTCTTTCGGCACGTCAGTCATTTCATGTAATAATTTCGCATTATTCGCAGCGTCATTATGGTCCTCAGCAAAACGAGCAGAAAATATACCTGGTCGACCATCTAAGGCGTCCACCATTAAACCAGAATCATCTGCTAAAACAGGTAATTGTGTTAATTGTGAAATTGTTTCTGCCTTTAATCTTGCATTCTCTTCAAATGTTTTCCCAGTTTCTTCAACATCTGGTAATTCAGGATAGTCCAACAACGTAGTAACTTTAAATCCTAGTGGATTAAAAAAACGTTTAAATTCAGTCGCTTTTCCTTCATTTTTAGTTGCAATTAAAATCACATCTTTTTGATTCTCAATATGTTCATTTTGAATTAAAATGGTTTTCTTCTGCGAATTACCCATTAATTCTGATAATCCTGACATTGCTCCACCTAAAAGTTGCGTTAATTTGTCACCAAGTAAATCAGCATTAGATTTTTCAAAATTCAATTGTAAAAAAGCCCCTGATTCATTTTGAACAATTAATAAATGACTATCGGCTGTTTCCTCTTCTTCACTTGTTAAATCAGCAAATAACTCATCATGAATGAAACCAACATTAATCGCTGAAAATGGTTTTAATTTTTGACCGTTACTCTTTAACAATAAATTTTGAATTGCTACATAACTCGCATTAATAACTGTTGCAATAATATCCCCATCAGCTTGCATGATTTGTACTTGTAAATTAAATCCAGTATCTTTTAATGTTTCTGCCAAGGCCGTCTTAAGCGATGATAAAATCAATTCAATTTTGACATTGCTTTGAGCACTCAACCACTGATTAACGTCTACTTTCAATTCACCAATGTTATCTGTTTCGTTAACTAAAATTGTTACCTTAGTCAAGCCCAACTGGTATTCAATCGCACTATCGACTTCCTTAAGACTTAATTTTGTAATTGAGACTGGTCTAACTTCTAAATTATCTCGATTCTCATTTTTACGCATGTTAGTCTCCCTGTCCTAAATGAATTGTTTTAGAATTTATATTTTCTAATCCTAACCAACCTGATGCAATTTCGTTAAAATCATTCGCATCACCCGTCGTAAAAAATTCATGTTCAATTTTTGCTTCACTTTTAGCCGCAATATTAAAATAATCTAAGATAGTTGAAACATCGTTAACTGTTTCAGCTCCTGAATCAATCAACGTTACTTTATCACCAACCGCATTTTGAATAAAAGGTCTGAGTAATGGATAGTGAGTACAGCCCATGACTAGTGTATCAATGTTTTTATCATCAAAAAAAGCTAACGTTTCATTAACAACTCGTTCAGCGATTTCTGATTCGTATTGATCACTCTCGACAATTGGGACGAACTTTGGACAAGGTAAGCTCGTCACAAATAAATTAGGATTTTTTTCATGTAACGTATTACTATATGCGCTACTTTTAATCGTACCTTCCGTCCCAATAACGCCTACTCTTTGGTTTTTAGATGACTTAATTGCCGCTCTACTTCCTGGTTTTATAACACCAATCACTGGGATTGCTAATTTTTCTCGTAAATCATCCAAGGCAGCAGCCGTTGCTGTATTACAAGCAATCACTAACATTTTTATCCCTTTACTTAACAAAAAAGATGTCATATCCCAAGTGAATTCTAAAACTTGTTCTGAGGGCCGAGGTCCATATGGCATTCTAGCTGTATCACCTAAATAGTATATTTTTTCGTTTGGTAATTGTTTAAGTGCTTCTTTTACAACTGTTAATCCACCAACACCTGAATCAATAAATCCAATTGCTTGATTATTCATTTTCTAACCTCTTTTTCGATTACTTATCAATCTTAATTATGACTTGTCTTTACTCAAAATTCAAGTCTAGTCATTTAACATTAATTTATGAAAAATCAATATCATCTAATCTTAAATAACGGTATAATACTTGTATATTATATATCCAGAGGGAGATCCATATGAAACCAAATTTGATTGAAAATTTATTATCAGCTGACAACAATGATACATTCGCATATGAACTTATTCGCGATAGTTTAATACCAGAAGTAATTGGTACGGATACAACAATTTTATACTGGGTTGGTAAAAAAATGGCCCGTAATGCTAACCTCGCTAATATTGCAGACCTTATTACCTTTTTTGAAAAGGCAAATTGGGGTACTCTTGAAGTGGTTAAAGAAAAAAAAGACAAGCAAACTTGGTTACTATCTGGTAATATTGTTACCTTCAGACAGAATCAGATTAAGTCTGCTGATTTTAACCTAGAAGCTGGGTTTATTGCTGAAACTATCCAAATTCAAAGTGGTTTCACATCAGAAACAATAATTGAAAATCAAAATAATAAATCCGGTGTTTCAATTATTGTTCAAACTGATTTAAAAGATCCTAATATGACAGAACCAACTGACCAATTTCACTTCAAAGTACCAACTGAAACTGAATAATTATCGAATAGATAATTAAAAAGAGCTGACTTTAAAAGTCAGCTCTTTTTAATTACTAAATATATTGTGCTAAAACTTCTTTAACCTGATCTTTTGAATGATAACCGACGATTGTATCAACAACTTCGCCATCTTTTTTAATCATTAAAGTTGGAATACTCATGATACCAAAAGATTGTGCTGTTGCTGGATTTTGATCAATATCCATTTTAGAAAATTTTACTTTATCGCCCATTTCTTGTTCTAAATCTTCAATAGCTGGCGATTGCATACGACAAGGACCACACCATGTTGCCCAAAAATCTGTCAATGTTACACCTGAATCTGTTACTTTTTCAAATTCTTTATCTGTAATTGCTTGTACCATTTGAATTCCCCCTTTTATTATTTATGTGACCATCATATCAAAGAAAATAATACCACGCCACATTTTTGCTTACAAAAAGTAAACGTTACTTGAATTCTACGATAGTTGCGCCATTTCCACCAGCATTGGGTGCTGCAAATTCAAATGACTTAACATGACGATTTGATTTCAAATAATCTGTTATTCCAGTTCTTAAGGCTCCAGTCCCTTTACCATGAACAATAGTAACAGAAGCATATCCAGCAAGTAAAACAGAATCAATATACTGATCAACTTGGCTCATTGCATCATCATAGCGCTGTCCACGAAGATCAAGCGATGTTGAAACGCTTGTTGAAGCCGCATTTTTAAAAATGGTTCTATCCTTTTTATCATTCTCGATATGAACTTTTTGAAGGTCGTTTTCATTAATTTTCATTTTTAGAATACCAAGTTGAACTTCCCACTCTGTCTTACTCATTTTTTTAACTAAAACACCTTGTTGACCATAAGTTTTAACTAAGACATCGTCGTTCACATGGAATTCTTGTTTATTTTTAGCTCGTTGTAGGACCTTATTTTTCTTCAAAGCATTTGTTGGTTGATGCATTTGTGATAATTGTGATTTTGCATCAATTAATTCATGTTCTTTAACAGCTTGTCCTTGAAGCATCTGCATTTGGCGAATTTCTTTTATTATTTTATCTGCATTTATTTCTGCTTCTGCCACGATTTCATTAGCTTTTCCCTTAGCCTTATCCGTCATTGACTCTCTTTGCGCAACAAACTCGGCATACTGTTTAGCTAGGTCATCATGTAATTTCGTTGAATCTTCTAGTTGTGCTTTTAATGCCAGTGTCTCATCTTCTGCCTTTTTTCGCTTACTCATTAAGTCAGAAATCATTTCATTCAAATCTTGGCTATCTTGATTGGTCAAGTTTTGCGCTTGATCAACAACATTTGACGCTAACCCAATTTTACGAGAAATATCAAACGCATTACTACGACCAGGTATTCCAATTAATAATCGATAAGTTGGTTGTAACGTTTCACTATCAAATTCCATACTAGCATTAATTGTTCCAGCACGATTAAACCCATACGCTTTTAATTCGGGATAATGTGTTGTAGCAACTGTATAACTACCTTTTTCTCCAACAGCATCAAGAATTGCAATCGCCAAAGCTGCACCTTCTTGTGGATCCGTTCCAGCTCCTAATTCATCAAATAAAACTAATGAATGTTCGTTAATATTAGCTAAAATAGAAACGATATTAGTCATATGAGCAGAAAATGTACTTAAGCTCTGTTCAATCGATTGTTCATCCCCAATATCTGCAAAGATATCTTCAAAAATACCAATACGACTACCTTCATTTGTTGGAATATTTAAACCTGATTGTCCCATCATCTGAATTAAGCCTAATGTTTTTAACGTAATTGTTTTACCACCGGTATTAGGTCCCGTAACAACAATTGCTTGATAATCTTTTCCTAACATAATATCGTTAGCAACTACTTTTTTACTATCCAATAAAGGATGACGTGCTTGTCTTAAAAAAATGTCATTTTCAACACTAATTGCTGGTTCAGTTGCTTTAATTGAGCTTGCATATTGTGCCTTTGCATTAACAAAATCGAAATGTCCTAAAATATAAGCATTTTCTAAAATTTCTGCTGTAAAAGGTGCAACTAATTCAGATAACTCTGCCAAAATACGACGTTCTTCATCTGCTTGAGCAAGTTGCTGTTCGCGTAAATGATTATTCATCTCGACAATTGCTTGCGGTTCAATAAATAAGGTCTGTCCTGTTGCACTTTGGTCATGAACAGCGCCACCAAATTGACCACGATATTCTGCCTTAACAGGGATAACGTAACGTTCATTTCTAATTGTAATTAATGTTTCACTTAAATATTTAGCACTTTTACCACGCGTAAATTCTTGTAGTTTAGCTCTAATGGCACTTTCCGAGCGTAAAATATTTTGTCGAATATTATGCAATACTGGTGAAGCCTCATCAGTAATGTGACCATCATTTTCAATTGACTGATTCAACCTACGATTAATTTCAGGTAGATTTTCAAGCTTTTCTATCCATTCAAATAATCTCGTTAATTCAATTTCAGAATCTGCTAAATCTTTAAAAAATAATTTAACCTCATTAGTCGTTCGTAGTACACGACCAACAGCAGATAGCTCTTTACCATTCAAAGAAGCTCCCATATCTAACCGTTTCATATGTGGCTTAACGTTGACTAATTGTGGTAAAGGAATGCCACCGCGGAGTCGCAATATCTTCACAGCATCTTGTGTTTCGTCTAAATCCTTTTGGATTTTTTCGAGATTAGTCATCGGCTCTAATGCCTTAACTTCTTCTTGTCCAGATTCAGTAGATATAAATGTTTGAATTTGTTGTTTAACTTTTTGATATTCTAATGTCTTTAATCCTTTTTCGTTCATACTTTAATTCTCCTAACATTTAATCTGTAGATGATGTATTTGTAATGAACATCTTTTTAGCTATTGTTGGCGTATCTGTTAGTATTTTTTGAGCAACCGTCGATTCTAAAACAGCTTCATTAACTTTTTGATTAGGCCAAGCCGACAAAATAATTAACCCAATAAAAATAAAAACAAACATCAGTATAACCGATAGAACCCCACCAATTAGTGAATTCACCTGATGAATAACTGGTAATTTTGTAACAGAATTTATTACTCTAATAATACCTCTAATGAGTATACCGCCAACCACAAATAAAGCCGCAAATACAATCATCGAATAAAAGTTAGTCTGAAGATGGTTCGTAATAGATGTCTTATCAGTTTCCATAATTTTAGGGAAACGTTCTCCCAACCAAATAGTAACAGGATTTGTTAAAACTTTAGCAAATAAATAGATAGCGATAAATCCTACAATTCTCAAAAGCGTTAATACTAATCCTTTTCTATAACCGTTAAAAAATGACACAATTAATAAAAAGATAACAATTAAAGAAACTGTCATAATATTACTCCTTTACTTGTGTTTCACCATTAATTTCATTTAATTTTTCTTGTAATTTAATTTGATCTGAAACTGCGTTGATAGCTACTAATATCGCTACTTGTTCATCATCTATTTCAGGTAGCATGTCCTTCACTGATTGAAATTCATTTTTCACCAATGTTGCTACGGCGTCCATGTGTGTGTCTGATTCTGATCCAATAATTGTATACACTTTTTTACCGATTTTAGTCTTATATCTATTCTTTTGATTTTCCAATGAACACCCTCCTTACATTTAATCATTTAAAAATAATTTTACCACGAATTGATCAAAAGAGATATGTGTATCATAGTCCATAATATATAATTTAAAACAAAATAAAAAAGTTAAACCAATTTGGCTCAACTTTTTAAATAATCTTCTATTGCATACTTTCATCTGAAAGGAAGGTATTCAATACTTCTTCTACCATATCCCATTCATCATCGTCTTCGATTGGTTCTAAATCACTTTCAGTTGCTTCACCATTCTCATTAGGACTAAATGAGTAAGCTTGAATTTCAACCTCTTCATCAGCTTCTGAGCCAAGTGGATAAAGCATAATATATGATTTATTGTAATCATCAGATTCAAAGGTAAACAGAACTTCAAAAAGTGTTTCATTACCGTTATCATCTACTAATGTAATCTGTTGGTTTTCTTCTTCATTATTCATATTGTGACCTCACTTTATTCTTTAGTTAATTTGCCTTTACCATCTAAATAATTCTGTAAAATTAGGCTTGCAGCAAGTTTATCAATAACTTTTTTTCTTTTTTTTCTTGATGTATCGGCCTGTTCAACAAGCATACGTTCTGCCTCAACAGTTGTCAACCGTTCATCTTGAAAATCAATTGGCAAGCCAAAAGTTTCAACTAATAACTCGCCGTACTTTTGCGCAGCTTCAGCACGAGGGCCTAATGAGTTGTTCATATTTTTGGGTAAGCCGAGTACAAAGCCAGTTACTTCATACTCTGTAACCAATTCTTTGACACGTTCAATACCAAAGTCACTTCTGTCTTCATTAATACGAATAATTTCAACGCCTTGGGCAGTCCATCCTAATAAATCGCTCATTGAAACGCCGACCGTTCTTGAACCAATATCCAAGCCCATTAATCTCATTTAATTTCCTACTTTTCTTCTGTATTTAAGTAATTTTTAACTAACTCTTCAACAATTTCATCGCGTTCATATTTTCTAATTAAATTACGTGCGTCATTAAATCTAGGAATATAAGCAGGATCGCCCGATAACAAATAGCCAACAATCTGGTTAATAGGGTTGTACCCTTTTTCTTCTAATGATTGGTAAACAGTTACCAATGTATCGTGGACATCTTTTTTATTATTTTCGTCAAAATTAAAGAACATTGTTTTATCTAATGAACTCATAACGTGGCACCCCCATCAATTTATTAACCTAGCTCTATTCTACTAAAAAAAGGACCATTCGACAATCAAAACAAGCTGATGTAATCAAGCCGTAATATAATAAAGAGTATTTATCTATTTATTATTAGATAAATACTCCTTTAATTATTATTTGGTTTGATTATTTAACCAATTTGCTGCTTCTTTGATTGCATCAGCTAAACCTGCTGGATTTTTACCACCTGCTTGAGCTAAGTCTGGTCGGCCACCGCCACCACCGCCAACAAGTGGCGCAATCGTCTTAATTAAATCGCCCGCTTTTAATCCTGATTTAATGCCATCAGCACTAACTGCCGTAATTAAATTAACTTTACCGTCATCACTTGTTGTTCCAATAGCCAAAACATCTGATAATTCTTGGGTTTTCCATTGGTCAGCCAATTGACGTAATTGAGACATCCCTGAAACTGAAACTTTTGCTGCAATTAACGTTTTACCATTAATTTCTTGTTTATTTTTGAAAACATCCCCAGCTTGTTGGCTAGCAATTTTATCTTCAAATGCTTGAATTTGTTGTTCACTTACTTTTAATGCACTTTGTAATTGTTCAATTTTATTTGAAACTTCTACGACTTTATTTACTTTTACTTGTTGTGCTACTGTTTCTAAGAGTTCGTTACGTCCGTTTAAGAAATCAAAAGCTTCTTTAGAAGTTACTGCTTCAATACGACGAACGCCGGCACCAACACCTGATTCAGAAATAATTTTAAATAAGCCGATTTCACTCGTATTTGAAACGTGCGTACCACCACAGAATTCAATTGAATAATCGCCAATTTTCACAACCCGCACAATTTTTCCATATTTTTCTGAGAATAAAGCAATGGCACCCATATTTTTAGCAGAATCAATATCTGTTTCAACAGTTTCAACAGCTAACTCAGCCCAAATCTTATCGTTAACAATCTTTTCAACTTGTTTTAACTGTTTCTCTGAAACGGAACCAATATTTGTAAAATCAAACCGTAGATAAGTGGGTTCGACTAATGACCCAGCTTGATGTGTATGTTCGCCCAGAACATCTCGCAATGCTTGATCAAGTAAATGTGTCGCCGTATGATTTTTTTCAACTTTTTTATGGAAATCTTGATTAATTTCTAGTGTCACTAATTGGTCTTTTTTCATTGCTGCAAGAACTTTAATGGCGTGTAAATTTTGTCCATTAGGTGCATGTTGAACTTCTTCAACTTCAGCAATAACATTGCCTTCTGTATCTTTGATAGTTCCTTTATCAGCAACTTGTCCACCCATTTCAGCGTAAAATGGTGTTTTTGAAAAAATAACTTGAGCGTTATCACCTGGTTTTATGTTATCTACTAACTCGTTATCCACAATTAAATCAACCACTTTGGCGTCATCCACATTAGCTTGTGTATAACCAACATATTCACTAATTGTTTTAATATCTGTTAACATCCCATTTTGAACACCCATTGATTTAGCATTACTACGTGCAGCACGAGCACGATCCTTCTGCTGTTGCATTTCAGCGTTAAACCCTACTTGATCTACAGATAATCCTTCATCTTCGGCATATTCTTTCGTTAATTCAAATGGAAAACCATAAGTATCGTACAATTTAAAGACACCAGCACCAGTTAGCTCTACTTTATTTTCTTTTTTAGTCGTTAAAATAAGATTATTTAATAACTGTAATCCATCTTTTAATGTTTCATTAAATCGTTCTTCTTCAGAACGAACAATTTTAGAAATATACTCTGATTGTTCTAAAACTTCCGGATAATAATCCTTCATAATATTACCAACAACAGGTACAAGTTGCGTTAAAAATGATCCTTCTATCCCTAATTTTTGTCCATGCATCACTGCACGACGAATTAATCGACGAATAACATAGCCACGTCCTTCATTAGAAGGTAAAGCGCCATCACCAATGGCAAATGAAATTGCACGCGCATGATCTGCAATAACCTTAAATGAAATATCATCTTGGGCATTATCATCATATTTTTTATTATTACTCATTTTTTCAGTTGCATCAATTAAGGGTAAGAATAAATCTGTTTCAAAATTAGTTTTTGCATTTTGGAAAATCGAAACAACACGTTCTAAACCCATCCCCGTATCAATATTTTGATGAGGTAGTGGTTCATAGTTATTTTCAGGTGTGTGATTAAATTCAGAGAACACGATATTCCAAACTTCTAGATAACGTTCATTTTCGCCACCAGGATAATTTTCGTCATCATCCTCAGCTAAGTTATTAAAACTTTGTCCACGATCATAAAAAATTTCTGTATCAGGTCCACTAGGTCCTTGTCCAATATCCCAAAAGTTATCTTCTACTTCTACTAGATGATCCTTTGGTAACTTAACTTCTTCTAACCAGATACGTTTTGCTTCCAAATCTTTTGGGTAAACAGTAACGTATAGTTTTTCAGCATCAAATGCGAACCATTTTTCACTTGTTAATAATTCCCAAGCCCAATTAATTGCTTCTGGTTTAAAATAATCCCCAATTGAGAAATTACCCAACATTTCGAATAACGTATGATGACGTGCTGTCTTACCAACATTCTCGATATCATTCGTACGAATACTTTTTTGGGCATTCGTAATTCTAGGATTTTCTGGTACAACTGATCCATCAAAATATTTTTTTAAAGTTGCAACACCGGAATTAATCCACAGTAATGTGGGATCATCCACAGGTAGTAATGAGGCACTAGGTTCAATTGTATGGCCTTTTTCTTTAAAGAAATCTAAATACATTTGGCGTATTTCAGTACTTGTCATTTTTTTCATAAGTGTGACTTCCCTTCTATTTTTAAGCAAAAAACACCGCTGCGAGTAAGGACGCTTATAGCGCGGTACCACCTTACTTGCAACGATGTTTTAGTCGTTTACCTCTTAAACTCGATAACGTTGAGTGGACGTCATTCTATTAATACTTAACACAAGGCAGCTTTTTTAAATAATCATTTCTCTCAGCAAATGAAATGTTTCTGTTAGGCTATTTAAATTTATCCCTGTTTCTAATAAAAATTATATTGAAATCGACTCAAATTGTCAAATTAAGCTTACGACTCTTTACGATTTTGTTTTCTGTTAACGCGACGATCCATTTGATCTTTACGTTTAATTGCTTTTTGAATCTTTTTCTTATATCCAGGTTTACGTTTTTTCTTCTCTTTTTTAACCATTCCTTTGATTACTGGAGCTAAAGGATCTTTGGTTTGTTTACGATTTTCACGGCGATTACGATCATAAGAATCAACGATTTCACCTTTTTTAATATCTTTAGGTGCAAATTTAATCCCCATTGCTTCTAACTCAGCAATTTTATTTTCTTCATTTGGTTCATATAACGTCATCGCAATACCACTCAAACCGTTACGACCAGTACGTCCAACACGATGAATGAAGAATTCTAAATCATTTGGAATATCATCATTGATGACATGTGAAACACCCTCAATATCAATTCCACGCGCTGCCAAATCAGTTGCGACAACATATTGAAAATCTAAATTTTGAACTTCTTTCATGACACGTTTTCGTTCACGAGCTGGCACATCACCATGAATTTTAGCAACTTTTAAATTCTTACCACGTAAATACTCAACAATTTCATCAACACGTGTTTTTGTATTTGCAAAAATAAGTGCGATATATGGTTGTCCCATCGTAATTAATTGATAAATAACTTCATTACGATCATGACCCTTCGTTGGAATAATCCAGTTTTCAATCGTATCACTAATAACTGATTTAGCTGCAATTTCTTCAACTACTGGGTTCTTCATGTATTTCTTTAAAAATGGTTGTAATTTTTGTGGAATAGTTGCTGAAAACACCATCATTTGAAGATCAGAAGGTAATGCAGATGCAATTTGATCAGTTTCTTTCAAAAACCCTAAATCAAGTGTCATATCTGCTTCATCTACAACTAAAGTTGATGCATTATGAATATCTAAAGCGTTACTGCTCATTAAATCAGCAATACGTCCAGGTGTCCCAATGACAATTTGTGGTTGTCTTCTACTTAATTTATCGATTTGACGCTGTTTATCTGTCCCACCAACATAATTTTGAATATGAATAGGTTCGGGACTAAATTCTGCCAATTGCTTAGCAGCTTCATAAATTTGGTAAGCAAGTTCACGACTTGGTGTCGTAATAACTGCTTGAACCGTATTATTTGAAGGATCAAGTTGATTAAAGATTGGTAATAGGAAAGTATGTGTTTTACCACTACCCGTTTGTGATTGACCTACAACGCTTTTACCCTTTAAAACAACTGGTATTAAGCGTTGTTGAACTTCTGTTGGTACATTAAAATGAATTGCTTCAATCGCTTTTAAAAGATACGATTTCAATCCAAAATTTTTAAAATTTTCTGGCATTTTATTCTCCCGTATATGTCTTAGCTAAATCATCAAGTGATTTAACTATTTCTTCGTACTCTGCTTGGTCTTTAGCTCTTGCACCACTGGCCATGGGATGTCCACCACCATCATGCTCTTTTGCTAACTGATTGATTACAGGACCTTTTGATCGTAATCGAACGCGATAGCTACCATCCTTTTGCTGCACAAAAATTGCCCAACATTGAACTTCAATAATTTTACCTGGTAAAGGTACAATTTGAGATGAACCAGCATCGCCCAACTCTATTGAATCTAGATAGTCATGTGTCAATATGACATATGCTGCTTTATGTTCTGTAATAACTAAATTATCATATACATATCCTGATAACTTAGCGACACCTGCGGTAATATTGTCCATTTTTTGGTTTATTTTAGTAGTTGAAAAATGATAAGTCATTAATTCAGCAACCACTTGCATCGTATGTGCAGTTGTTGCTGAATACATGAATCGACCTGTATCGCCAACAATTCCGGCGTATAACATCCTAGCCGCATCATCAGTAACTACAAGTTCTCCACCAACGCCATCAACTAAATCCATAACTAATTCAGAACTACTTGATGCATTTGTTTTCACCCAAACTAAATCACCATAAACGTCTTCATTGGGATGATGATCCAATTTAATTAGGTAGGCACCACTTGTATATCGATCATCTTCAACTCTTGGACGATTAGCCGTATCAATCACGATGACGAGTGCATTATTATACGTCTCATCAGAAATTTCATCTTGGTCACTAATCCATACTAATCCAGCTGAGGGCGCACCAACTTGATAAACCTTTTTGTCAGGAAAACTAGCACGAATAATTGCTGCTAACCCCGATTGAGATCCAATTGCATCAGGGTCTGGACTTTGATGACGATGAATAATAATCGTATCAAATTGTTTAATTTTTTTTAAAATTTCTAACTCAATTTTCACTTAAATGACTCCTTCTTAGAACTCAAATGGAATATCAATCTCGGGAATAATCCCCACACCATCATTCAATAATTGAACAAATTCAACTGGATTTTGTTCAATTTTGGTAAACGTATTGTAATGAATTGGAACAACCTTTTTTGCCTGTACAAATTCAGCTGCAATTGCAGCATCTTCTAAACCCATTGTATAAGTATCACCAATCGGTAAAAATGCTAAATCAACAGGTTCCATATGATTAACTAACTTCATATCTGAAAATAAAGCCGTATCTCCTGCATGATACAAGACTTTCCCATCAATATGCAATTCAAACCCTGCAGCTACACCTAATGTTCTCGCTGTACCATCAATTACCAAGGCAGCAGTATGCCACGCGGGAATAAGTTTTACTGAACCGAAAGGTAATTTAAGCTGACCACCAAAATTTAAAGGCTCAACAATTAAACCCTCATCTTCAAAATAATTAGCTAGTTCATTGATTGTAACGACTTTAGCCCCTGATTTTTTTGCTAACTCAATTGTATCACCCACATGATCGTAGTGTGCATGCGTCACTAAAATATAATCTGGATTTAATTCGTCAATAGTCGTTTTAACTAACGGATTATCTTTAATGAATGGATCAATTAAGATCGTCAACTTATCGTCAGTAACAATTTGAATACTAGATTGTCCAAGCCATGTAATTTTCATGTTTAGTCTTCTTTCGTTTCCAAAGTTGCTCTTAAGTATAACGGTTATTGAGGCCAATTACAAAGGCTGTTTTGTGTCTTTTTTCCCAAATAATGGTAGTTTCATATTTTCAAAACCAATTGGTGCTAAATTTGTCATCGTTAATCCAAGTAACCTAATTCCCTTTTCTGCACCCAATATATCGTCAAAAATCTGTCGTCCATAAAAATAAATAGTTGCTGCATCATTACGAATAAATTCTTCCAATGTTAATCTTTTTGTTAGCGTCGTAAAATCCTGATAGCGAACTTTAATGACTAACGTTTTCCCATGTTTTTGTTGTTTACTCAACGTTTCTGAAACTAAATGTGCAATATACCTAAGTTGTGTTTCAACTTCATCCGTTGTCATCAATAACTTCCCGTATGTTCGCTCGCTACCAATCGATTTTCTCTCTCTTTGCCACTCGACTGGACGATCATCAACACCTCGTACTCGTTTATATAAGAAGTACCCTAATTTACCAAATTGTTGAATTAATTCAACTTCAGATTTTTCTAATAATTCTTTTCCAGTAAGGATACCTTGATTAATCATTTTTGGTTCTGTTTTTTTTCCAACGCCTCTAAATTTACCAATTGGCAATTCAGATAAAAAAGGAATGACATCTTCTGGCAGAATTAATGTCATTCCAGCTGGTTTATTGTAATCGGACGCTAGTTTTGCTAAAAATTTATTATAAGAAACACCCGTTGAACAGGTTAAATGTAATTTTTGATAGATTTCTCTTTGAATCATGTGCGCTGCTTGAATAGCACTTTTAATTTCTTTTTTATTCTGTGTAATATCAAGATAGGCTTCATCAAATGCAATTGGCTCAATCATTTCTGTATATTCATGAAATATTTCATGAAGCTGTCTTGAAACTTCTTTATATAGTGTGAAATCAGGCGATTTAAAAATAGCTTTAGGACAAATTTCATAAGCTTCTTGGGCTGCCATAGCAGAATGGATACCTAATTTTCTTGCCTCATAATTTGCTGTAGCAACAACACCACGACCACCATTTTTTCTAGGATCCTGGGCAATAACTAATGGTTGTCCAATAAATTCAGGATGTTCACGCTCTTCAATTGACGCATAAAAAGCATCCATATCGACATGGATAATTTTTCTTTTTAATAAATTATCGTCTATTGTAATACCATTTAATTCAGCCATTAGTCCCACATCCTTTTCATGCAATTTTACACGAACGCACGTTCCTTTTCAAATTAATTGCTCTTTATTGTCCATTAAGATATAAAAATACCTCATTATCGTTAAACTTATGTTTAACAATTATGAGGTACTTCATATTATTCACCTATAACAGAATTATCCTTATTTAATTTAAAAATTTTACCTTCTACATTAAGATTATCTTTAATAGACTTTTGTAATTGTAACATTGCCTCATCAATAATTTCATTCTGTTCTTTATTGACAGATTCCATTACCATAACAGCATTTTTTGTATCATCTGTTAACATTGTTCTTTTACCATCTCGCCAATTTAAGCATCTGCAAACTGCTCCATCATCATCATAATATAAAACTTCACCAAGCAGAGCTGGTTCATTTTTATCATCACCTAAAGGATAAAAAGCTTCTCCACCTTTAGCAACACCTAAATGAAGATCTCCTTTGATAGCATCTGTATCTTCACCACCAACAGGTACACCATACTCTAATGAAATACTATTGTACAGGTCAACAAGCGGATTTATTGAACCCACACCTTTACCCTGATCAACTCGTTTAAGTAAAGCTTCAATTGATGAACGAGCACCTTTTTTCTTCTTAAAATTTTGGTATGCTTCACGCCAATTAGCCACGACTAAATTGTCTTTGAATGATTCATTTGTTAAATATTTTTGAGCTTTATCCCCAGCTTGTTCAAGCATGTTATCATAAAAATCGGTTTGATTTTCTTTAGGATGATTATCTATATCTTTTAAAAGCATAATATTAATTTGTGCATCTGGAAAGATGTTCCAAAAATCTTCATCTATAATAATTTTATTCATCATTACTCTCCTTATAAATTTATACTTTTATAATCGCTTTCGTACTATAATACTTCTGATATTTTGTCTATTAAAATAATATTTCCCTAAATAATTAAAATTATCATGCAAGAGTTACTTCAATTAATACCGAAGGATTAACGTTTTTTACTTTTTAGGATCGTATATCCAGTAATTACCATCATCCGTTAATAATTTATCTGAAGCCGTTGGACCCATCGATCCACTTAAATAGTTAGGGAATAACGTTTTATCATCATTATCGTTATGCCATGTCTCTAAAATCACATCGGCTACATTCCATGCCTTAGCAACTTCATTCCAATGAGCAAAATTAATTGCATTTCCATCTAACGCATCCAAAATTAACTTTTCGTATGCTTCTGGTGTTTTAGCTTTTGTTTCAGGTGAATTAACATAATCTAAATTCGTTTTATTCGTGTTAAAGCCTTGCCCAATTTCTTTAGTATTAATCGTCAATCTAAATCGTTCATCAGGTTCAACTGTAATTGTTAATACATCTTTACCTAAATGTTCATGTTCAGCACTTGTTCCAAAAATATTTTTTTCAACATTTTTAAAAACAATATTGATTTCAGTATTTTTCTCGACAAGACGTTTACCACTGCGAACATAAACTGGCACACCAGCCCAACGATCATTGTCAATCATTAAACGACCAGCAATAAATGTTTCAATCATTGAATCAGGTGAAATCTGTTTTTCCTCACGATAAGCCTTTTCGGTTCCTGCCTCATTTGCACCATATTGTCCACGAACAAAGTTTTTATTAACTTCATCAGGTTTTAAGATACGGATTGCTTTTAAAGCCTTTAATTTTTCTTTACGAATTTCTGATGCAACAAATTCTTTTGGCATGTCCATTGTTAATAATGAAACAACTTGCATAATGTGATTTTGGAACATATCACGCATAGCGCCACTCGTTTCATAGTACCCGCCACGTTCTTCAACACCTAATGACTCACTCAACGTTAATTGAATATTATCTATATACTTATTATTCCACAATGTTTGCGTAATAATATTACCAAAACGAATTGCTGGAATATTTTGAATCATTTCCTTACCTAGGTAATGATCAATTCTAAATATTTGATCTTCATCAAAAGTATTTGTAATTTCATCATTTAACTTTTTAGCACTTTCAAAATTGCGTCCAAAAGGTTTTTCAATAATTAAACGGTTGAATCCATTTTTAGTTACTAACTTTTGTGACCCTAAATGAGTCGCAATCGTACCAAAAAATTGAGGTGACATTGCTAAGTAGAACATACGGTTACCTTCAATTTGGTATTTTTCATCAAGTTTATCTGCTAATTTTTTTAAAGTTATATAATGTGCAACATCAGTCACATCATGTGATTGATAATAAAAATGTGATACGAAATCAGCAATTTTATTAGCATCATCGCTAACATTAACTAAAGATTCAGTAACAACGTTTTGATAAAAATCATCTGTCCAAGGACGTCTTGCAGTCCCAATTACAGCAAAGTTGGCATCTAAAAATCCTTTTTCAAATAGTTTGAAAAGAGATGGATACAATTTTCGCTTTGCTAAATCTCCGGTTCCACCAAAGATAATAAATAAGGCCTTTTGTTGAGTTTCCATTATTCCACACCACTCTCATTTTTGAGGTTTCAGTCCTCTTTATTAGTAAAATCAATAGTATAAGTTTACATTTTATTAGTAAAATAAACAAGAAAGTTGGTCTTAAACTAGACAATAAAAAAAGTATTAACTCTGATTAGCACAAAGTTAATACTTGAAAATAATTATTTTTCGTCAGAAGAGAATTTATCTTCTTCAGTTTTTGTTTCAATAACTGCATCAGTAGTTGTTTCTTCCTTAACTGCAGCTGCAGGTTCTACTTTAACTGCGGCAGGAAGGACACGTGCGATTGCTGAGCGTTCAAATGTTAAGAAAATACCGTCACAATCAAGTGTAACAGTTTTTGCCTCTTCATCAAAACTATCAATAACGCCGTGTAAACGACCAATAGTTACTACTGCATCCCCAGGTTTTAATTGGTTCATCATATCTTGTTGTTTTTGTTGTTGTTTTTTTTGTGGACGAATCATCATGAAATACATCAAGACGAATAAAGCCACAATCATTAAAATACTACTATATTGCATTAATAAGTCACCTCTATTTCTTTTTTCTTACTACACAAGGGTATCAAACTTATTGACTGAACACCACAGTTATTCAAAAAAATTTAAAAATTCTTAGGATTTTTATCATAAAATCCATATTGTTCAAAAAATGCTTCACGAAATTCTAATAAGTTGTCATCCATAATAGCTTGACGAACATCAGCCATTAAATGTGTTAAAAAATACAAATTATGATAACTAGTTAAACGAATACCAAATGTTTCATCTGCTTTAATCAGATGACGTAAATAAGCACGCGTATAATTCTTACATGTATAACAATCACAGTTTTCATCTAATGGTCTAAAGTCTCGTTCATATTTCGCATTTTTTACAACAACACGGCCCATTGAAGTCATTGTTGTCCCATTTCTAGCAATACGTGTTGGTAACACGCAATCAAACATATCAATTCCACGTAACACCCCATCAATCAAGGCGTCAGCTGAACCAACACCCATTAGATACCGTGGCTTGTCTTCTGGTAACAATGGCGTTGTGAAATCTAAAACGCGGTTCATTTCAGCTTTTGATTCCCCTACCGATAACCCACCTATTGAATAACCAGGAAAGTCCATTGAAACTAAATCACGCGCACTTCGTTCTCTCAAATTTCGATGACCGCCACCTTGAACAATTCCAAATAAAGCCTGTTCTTTCGGATTCAAATGAGCTTCAAGTCCTCTTTCAGCCCAGCGGCTTGTCCGATCAACTGATTTGCTAATATAGTCATAACTTTCAGAAAATGGTGGACATTCATCAAAACTCATCATAATATCCGCACCTAAAGCATTTTCTATGTGGATCGCTTTTTCTGGTGATAAGAATAATTTTTCTCCATTTAGATGACTTCTAAATTTGACGCCTTCCTCAGTAATATCACGCATCTTTGCTAATGAAAATACTTGAAAGCCACCCGAATCAGTCAAAATACCTTTATCCCAATTCATAAATTTATGTAACCCACCAGCTTCTTGTACGACATCTTCACCGGGGCGTAACCATAAATGATAGGTGTTTGATAAGATAATATTAGCACCAAGTTCGTCTAATTCTTCAGGTGCCATTGATTTAACAGATGCTAGTGTACCTACGGGCATAAACATTGGCGTTGGGAAAGTTCCGTGAGGTGTAATAATTTCACCAAGTCTGGCACCTGTCCGTTTGTCTTTTTTGATTAACCGATACTTAATTGCGGGCTCTACCATTATTAATTCTCCATCCTATTTAATATACATTGCATCGCCGAAGCTAAAGAATCGATATTTAGAATCAACTGCATGTTTATATGCGTTTAAAATATTTTCTCTTCCTGTAAATGCTGCAACCAACATTACTAATGTTGATTTTGGTAAATGAAAATTAGTTATAAATCCTTCAACAACCTTAAATTCATATCCTGGTTTAATGAAAATTTCCGTCCAACCACTGTCAGCTTGAATAGCGCCCTTAAATTTTGAGCCAATTGTTTCAAGTGTCCGAATTGTAGTTGTTCCTGTCGCAATAATTTTACCACCTGATTTACGAACATCATTTAATTGTTGAGCTGCATCCTCAGTTAAACGATAAAATTCACTATGCATTTTATGGTCTGCAATATTCGTTTCACTAACAGGTCTAAATGTCCCTAATCCAACATGTAGCGTTAAATAAACAAGATGAACACCTTTAGCTTCAATCTTTTCTAATAATTCATTTGTAAAATGTAAACCAGCTGTAGGTGCTGCTGCCGATCCAACTTCCTTTGAATAAACCGTTTGGTACATTTCTTGATCTTCAAGCGTTTCTTTAATATAAGGAGGTAGCGGCATTTCGCCAAGTTCATTCAGAATTTCCATAAATATACCCTCATATTCAAAACGAATCATGCGGCCACCATGTTCTAGCTCTTCAATGATCGTTGCCGTTAAGCGGCCATCACCAAAACTAATCACAGAACCAACCTTCATTTTTTTAGCAGGTTTTACTAATGTTTCCCAGTTATCACCATCAGTATTGTTCAATAGCAACACTTCGATGTGGCCACCAGTATCAGGTCTAATTCCATGAATTCTAGCAGGCATCACCCGCGAATCGTTCATTACAAGAGCGTCCCCAGCATTTAATTGGTCAATTACATTATAGAAATAATCATCCTTGATTTTACCTGTCTCATGATCCAAGATTAACATCCGAGATGCATCACGTTCTTCTAAGGGTGTTTGCGCAATTAATTCTTGAGGCAATTCATAATCGAAATCTTCAGTACTTAGTTGTTTAGTCAAAATATCGTCATCCTTCTCTATTTATTCTCGTTAAAGTCATAAGGTCGATTCAAATGTTCATAAGCTTCCATTGTTGCAACTCGCCCTCTTGGTGTGCGTTTTATAAAGCCAATTTGCATTAAATAAGGTTCAACCATTTCAGCAATGGTCTCTGTTTCTTCCCCTATATTGGCTGCTAACGTACTCAAACCAACTGGACCACCTTGATAGAAATCAATCATAGTCTCTAAAAGTTTGCGATCTGTCTCATCTAATCCACGGTTATCCACGGCAAGTAGATTTAACGCATGATCAGCCGTTGCTTGGTTAATTTCACTTTGGTCAGAAACTTCTGCAAAATCACGAACTCTTTTTAATAGGCGATTCGCAATTCGTGGTGTTCCACGTGAGCGTCGAGCTAACTCATGAGCGCCACTTTCTTCAATTTTTGTATTGAAAATATCTGCTGATCGAATGACAATTTCTTGCAAATCAGATTGATTATAATAGGCCATATGTTCAACAATCCCAAATCGATCTCGTAACGGTGCTGATAGAAGGCCCGCCCGTGTTGTTGCACCAATCAATGTGAATGGAGGTAGTGGAAAATGAACGGGATGTGCTGTTGGGCCTTGGCCAACAACAATATCTACAAAAAAATCTTCCATAGCTGAATACAACATTTCTTCAACCATCTTGGGTAAACGATGAATTTCATCAATAAATAAGACATCCCCAGGTTGTAATTCATTTAAAAGTGCCACAAGATCTCCAGATTTTTCAATTGCTGGTCCACTAGTTGTTTTAATTTGCACTTGCATTTCATTTGCAATAACCATTGCAAGTGTTGTTTTACCTAACCCAGGTGGCCCATACAACAATACATGATCAAGTGCCTCTTCACGTTGTCTAGCAGCTTGGATATACACACTTAATTCATTTTTAACCTTATCTTGACCAATGTATTGTGATAAAAATTGGGGACGAAGTGACTTTTCAATGGATTCTTCCTGATTATCTTCCGGTTCATTCGAAATAATCCGTTGTTCTGTCATTTTATCAACCTCCTTTTATTTTTTCATTAATAATTTTAAGCCTTCTCGTAGATAAGCATCCGTTGAGTCTGCTTCGAATGATTCTAGATTCTTACTAATAGCCTTAATCTCACGTTGAGAATATCCTAAAGCAGATAAAGCTTCAAGACTTTCTTTCATAAATGGTGATGCTTGTGCCGGAATGAAATCAAGCGATTGTTGTCCTGGCATTGTGGTTGCTTGACCTTCAATATCATCTAATTTACCTTTTAAATCAAGCACGATTTGTTGTGCTGTTTTTTTACCAACACCTGGAAATTTAATTAAATAACTAACATCTTCTGTATTAATCGCATTAACTAAACCACGATGATCATCATTGGCTAAAATAGCAAGCGCACTCTTAGGACCGATTCCTGAAACATTCAATAATTTTTCAAATAATTTTTTTTCATCTAAATCGTAAAAACCAAATAACGTCATATCATTTTCACGAATAGCCTGATAAACAAAAATTTTAACAACTTTTTTTGAATCTTCTTGGTACCTAAATGGGTTAGCAACAAAAATTTGATAGCCTATTCCATTAACTTCTAAAACAAGATAAAAAGGTGTTACAGCCGTTATTTGGCCCATAAAATACTCATACATATTATTTTCCCACTTTTCCTAATCTACATGAATCTGCTTTTAATAGTGTACCATAGACCACTTATTTATACAGTTATCGCTTTTCTTACAAAAAAATCAATTATCACCAAATATTTGGCAACAATTGATTCTTAGCCTAACCTTCGTGACCGGTTTGATGTGAATCTTGAATTCGTTTAAAGAAATGTTCCATGTCTTGATTAGAAAAATGAACTAAAACTGGTCGTCCATGTGGACAATTAAATGGATTTTCAACATTTTTTAGCTCACTTATCAATGCCTTAGCTTGTCGATCATCAAGGTGGTGATTTGCTTTGATTGCCCTCTTGCAACTCATCATAATCGCCGCTTTTTCTCTAAATTCAGCAATCACTATTTTCCCATCTGTGAGTAAGTAATCAATCATTTCTCGAATCGTACTTTCTTCTTGCCCTTCTTTAAACCAGGTTGGATGCTGTCTAATAATGAAACTATTTTGTCCAAATGGTTCAAGGATGAGTCCGATTTTTTCCAATATATCGGTATGTTCAGTAATAATTATAGCTTCACTTACTGTATATTCTAGAACAATCGGTACCAATAGATTTTGCAAGTCACTAGAAACGTCACCAATTTGCTTACGATAAAACTCATAATTAATACGTTCTTGTGCAGCATGTTGGTCTAATATATATAACCCGTCTTCCGATTCTGTAAATAAATAGGTTCCATGCATTTGGCCAATATATTTTAAATCAGGAAACCTTTGTTCACTCTTTTTCGTGGTAGCTATTTCTTCATCATTCTCTTTCTGTACATCGCCTGTTTCATCCGGCGTAACAATAGAAAATGGTGCCACATTAATTTCATTAGCATATTGTGTCTCAAATGTGCTAACTCGTTTCGAATCCAATTGTTCAGCAACTTGAATTGAGATTGGTTCAATATTCCTTGATAAATGATTTAAATTTTCGCCAATTGTAATCTTAGGTTCACCACTTGTTACTGCATCCGTTTGTACTGATGAGAATTTAGGCTTAGCTTGATATTTACTTGAGGCTTCATTCAAATCAAATTGTAATTGATCCGTATCTATTTTTTCACGTTTCTTAGAACTTAAATTCTCTAATGCTTCCGGAATTAAATTTTCTTCAGCAATACGTTCATAGATAATCTTTTTTATAAGTTCAGTTAATTCTGGTTCTTTACTCAATCTTACTTCCTGCTTAGTTGGATGAACATTCACATCAACTAGCATGGGATCTAATTGAATATTCAAAATTGTAATCGGATAGCGTCCAACCATTAATTTTGATCCATATCCTTTAATGATTGCTTTATTTAAATTAACATTTTTAACGTAACGTCCATTAATTAAAATAGATATAAACTGTCGGCCAGCACGCGTTAATTCTGGCAGTGATGTATAACCGCTAATCTTAAAATCTAAATCATGACCCTTAAATTCAAGCATTTGGCGTGCACTTTTGACCCCATAGATAGCTGAAATAGTTTGTTTCAGTTGGCCGTTTCCAGTTGTTTTCAAGACTTCTTTACCATCATGTGTTAAAGAAAATGAAATATTTGTATGGCTCATTGCTAATCGGTTCATCATGTCGCTAATAATTGACATTTCAGTTTGCAAAGACTTTACATATTTTAAACGTGCAGGCGTATTGTAAAATAAGTCAGAGACTGTTATTTCTGTTCCTTTACGACTAGCAGATGATTTTTCATCTACTATCTCACCACCGTTAACAGCAATAACAGCCCCAGGTTGCCCTTCAATAGCTGTATTCAAAGTCACTTTAGCAACTGATGCAATACTTGGTAAAGCTTCGCCACGAAATCCTAGCGTACTGATTTTAAATAAATCTTCTCTTGAAGTAATCTTACTTGTGGCATGACGTTTAAAAGCATTCTGCAGTTGGGATGCCTCAATGCCATCTCCATTATCAATGACTTGAATTAATTTAAGCCCAGCTTCCTCAACGACTACATCAACTTGTGTGCCATGCGCATCAATCGCATTTTCAACTAATTCTTTTACAACAGATGCAGGTCTTTCAACTACTTCACCAGCAGCTATTTGATCCGCTAAAATTGTGGGCAGTTCAATTATTTTTGTCATTCATTCACCTTCAGTTCTATCCGTTCAATTTTTCTTGCCAGTCATATAAGACGTTCATAATATCTCTTGGCGTCATGTTCATCAAGTTAAGTGCTTTAAGTTCATCCACAACTGCTAACTGGTCCTTTGACAAGTTTTCGTTAACAAATAAAGATAACTGCGTATCATCTTCATTGATGGTTGTTGGTAATTCTTTTTTACTATCTGATTGTTTATTTTTTAGCTCTAAATCATCTAAAATTAATGTTGCACGGCTTAACAATTCTGCTGGCATTCCCGCCAATTTAGCAACATGAATCCCATAAGATTTATCTGCAGGTCCTTCTTGAATTTTATGTAAGAAAATTAATTCACCATTTTCTTCAATAGCACCTACATGGACATTTTTTAAAGAACTAACGGTTTCTTCAAGTATCGTTAATTCGTGATAATGTGTCGAAAAAAGTGTTTTGGCATGTACATGTTTATCCACATACTCGATAATCGCTTGTGCGAGTGCCATACCATCATAAGTTGCCGTTCCCCTACCAAGTTCATCAAATAAGATTAAACTATTCTCAGTCGCATTTTCTAAGGCTTGATTAGCTTCTTTCATTTCAACCATAAACGTACTTTGACCTGAAATTAAATCATCTGCTGCACCAATCCGAGTAAATATTTGGTCAAATATTGGCATTTTAGCCGCCTCTGCAGGTACGAAACAACCGATTTGAGCCATCACAACCGTTAATGCTAATTGACGCATATACGTACTTTTACCTGACATATTAGGTCCTGTAATCAATAAAATATCAAGTGTTTCAGGCATTCTAACATCATTTGGTATATAGCTTTGTTTTCCCATCACTTTTTCAACTACAGGATGCCAACCAGCTGTGATATCCAATTGATGACCTTCTTTTAATAATTGTGGTTTTACAAAATGTGAGTCTTCACTAACAACCGCGAAACTTTGTAAGACGTCTAACGTGGCAATTCCTTGAGCTAATATCTGTAATCGTTCAATTGATTTTTTAACAATATCTCTAATTTCGACAAACAATTTATATTCTAAATCCATCGCTTTACTCTCAGCACCTAAAATAATACTTTCACGTTCTTTCAGTTCAGGTGTGATATAACGTTCAGCATTAGTCAACGTCTGTTTTCGTTCATAACGGTCTTTTGGAACATTAATAATATTAGATTTTGTCACTTCGATAAAATAACCAAAAACACGGTTAAATCCAATTTTAAGATTTTTAATCCCCGTTAGATTTCTTTCTTTGGCTTCCATTTCAGCTAACCATTGTTTACCATTTTTCATTGCATCTTGATAAATATCTAATTTATCATTATACCCCGGTTTAAATAGGTGACCATCAGTCACTGATAAAGGTGGTTCATCAACAATGGCACGTTCTATTAAATTAGAAATATCATCGACTGGATCTAATTTATTGATAACATCAGAAAAAGTACCATCGTCAATTTCGTCTAAAACATATTTAATTTTAGGAACTTGTTTAAGCGATAATTTAAGTTGAACTAAATCTCGCCCATTTACGCTACCAAAAGCGACACGTCCTGCCAATCTTTCTAAATCATAAACTTTAACTAACTCTTCTTGTAACGTACTTCTTTCAAAATAATGGTTAATCAATAAATCAACCTTATTTTGACGGTCTAAAATTTCAGCATAGTTAATAAGCGGTCTATCAATCCACTGTTTAAGTAAACGACCACCCATAGCTGTTTTTGTGTCATCTAATAACCACAATAAAGTACCTTGCTTCTTGCCCGTTCGAATATTTTGCATTAATTCTAAATTATATTTTGAATAATGATCCATTTTCAAGAAAAAATCAGGCTCATAATGAACTGCTTTTTGTAAATGATCTAAACTTCGTTTTTGCGTAACTGAAAGATACGTTAACAAGTCAGTTACAACCGAGATTTCTAGTGAATCTGTTAAATCTTGAATCGCATAACTTGATTCAGCATGATTTTCAACAATTTCTTGTTTAGAAAGCATAATATTTAATTTTTCTAATGTTTCGATTGTTTCATCAGACAAACTATCATTAATCACAATTTCTTTAGTTCTCAAACTCATTATTTCATTAATTAAATTATCTAAATTATCTAAGCGACTCGTTTTTAATTCACCTGTTGATAAATCAACATAAGCAAATCCAAAACTATTGTTGTCTTCTATAATAGCTGTTAAATAATTATTTTCTTTAGACTCCTTCGCACCGTTATCCATCGTTGTTCCTGGTGTTACTAGCTGAATAACTTCACGTTTAACCATACCTTGAGCTAATTTAGGATCTTCAACTTGTTCACATATTGCGACTTTGTATCCTTTTTCAACTAAAATATCGATATAATTTTGAGCAGCATGATGCGGTACGCCACACATTGGAATAGGATCATCAGCTTTTTTATTACGTGTTGTTAACGTTAATTCGAGTAATTGCGACCCTTTAACAGCATCATCATAAAATAGTTCATAAAAATCACCAAGACGATAAAACAAAAAAGCATCAGGATACTGTGCTTTAATGTCAAAATATTGTATCATCATTGGCGTTAGTTTTGTTTTTTGCGGCATAGTCGAGATGCCCTCCTATCTCTAAATTAATCCATAAAAGGATGGTCATCATTAATTAATACAGGGAATATCTTTTTAGCATGTCCCGTTTTGTCATCAATATCTATCACACAAGCAGATAACGTTTTACGACCTGTTTCATCCACTTCAAATCGTGTTGGCATTTGCGATAAAAAGCGACCAATTACATTTTCACGTTTCATTCCTAAGATACCATCGTATGGTCCTGTCATACCAACATCTGACATAAAGGCAGTTCCTTTAGGTAAAATACGCGCATCATTAGTAGGCACATGTGTATGCGTACCTACTACCGCAGATACTTGACCATCTAAGAACCATGCTATAGCTTCTTTTTCACTCGTTGTTTCAGCATGAAAATCAATAAAAATGAAATCAGTCTCTTTTTTGACTTCTTCTAAAATATCTTGAACAACTGCAAACGGATCATCTGAAGGAGACATAAAAACACGTCCTTGCAAATCAATCACAGCTAATTTTTGCTGATTAATATTAATAATTGTATGTCCAATCCCAGGTACTTGGTTTGCTGAGAAGTTAGCTGGTCTAATTAATTTTTTTGCACCACCAATAAAATCTTGAATATCTCTATTATCCCAAGTATGGTTACCCATGGTTACAACATCAGCACCTGTTTGAAGGAATGCTTTATAGACAGATTCATTAATACCTCTACCCTTCGTTGCATTTTCACCATTTACAATGGTAGCCTGTGGATGAAATTTTCTTTTTAATTTTGGTAAATACTCTTTAATCATTTGTTGACCTGAATCGCCAACGACATCTCCGACAAATAATAAACGCATGGTTGTCCTCTTTTCTTATATATAAAACTAGTTTAACATTTTTTCTTTTTAATAGACAAAAAATGATGATTTAAGAAATTAATCTTAAATCATCATTTTTTTATTTAGCATACTCAATTGCTCTTGTTTCTCGAACGACAGTCACTTTAATATGTCCTGGGTATTCGAGTTCATCTTCAATTCTGTTTTTAATATCTCGAGCTAAGACAGTTGCTTGAATATCATTAACTTCATTTGGCGTGACAATAACACGTACTTCACGACCAGCTTGAATTGCATAACTTTTCTGTACACCTTTAAATTCATGTGTAATATCTTCAAGTTTTTCAAGTCTATGAATATAATTTTCTAACGATTCACTTCGTGCGCCTGGTCTTGCAGCTGAAACAGCATCTGCCGCTGCAACAAGAATAGCAATAGTATATTTAGCTTCAACATCACCATGATGTGAAGCTATAGTGTTGATGACAACATCATTTTCTTTATACTTCTTAGCTAATTCAAGGCCAATTTCCACATGTGAACCATCAACTTCATGATCAACTGCTTTACCAATATCATGTAACAATCCTGCGCGTTTTGCTAATGTAACATCTTCACCCAATTCAGCGGCTAACACACCTGCTATTTTGGCAACTTCAATAGAATGGCTTAACACATTCTGACCATAACTTGTACGATAATTTAATCGACCAATTGTTTTAATTAAATCAGGATGAATTGTATGAAGTCCGAGATCAAAGGTTGTTTGTTCACCTAATTCACGAATTTTTTCATCCATTTCTTTACGTGATTTTTCAACCATTTCTTCGATTCGTGCCGGATGAATCCGACCATCTTGAATTAATTTTTCAAGAGTCATTTTGGCAATTTCACGACGAATTGGATCAAACCCACTTAAAACGACTGCTTCTGGCGTATCATCGATAATTAAATCAATCCCTGTTAAGGTCTCTAATGTTCGAATGTTACGTCCTTCGCGGCCAATAATACGGCCTTTCATTTCATCATTTGGCAAGGTAACTAATGAAACAGTTGTTTCAGATACCATGTCAGCTGCACTTCTTTGAATAGCTTGAGCAACTAAATCTTTAGCATTACGATCAGCTTCTGATTTAGCTTGCTTATCACTTTCCTTAATCATAACAGCTCGTTCATGACTTAATGATTCTTTCGTATCGTCCATAATAATAGTCTGTGCTTGTGTTTGTGTTAGAGAAGCAACTCTTTCAAGTTCTTCTTGTTGTTCCTGAATCAGTGAAGTAGCTTCTTGTTGTTTTGTGTCAACAAGTTTTTGGTCAGACGTTACTTTTTTCTCTTTGTTCTCAAGCGTTTGTTCTCGTTTATCTAGTGCGCCATCTTTACGATCTAAAGTTTCTTCACGTTGAATTACTCGATTTTCTTGCTTTTGAATTTCTGAACGTCGTTCCTTTAACTCATTGTCTATTTTATCACGATAACTTTGACTTTCTTCTTTAGCCTCTAAAACAGCCTCTTTTTTCTGAGTCTCAGCATCTTTCTTTGCACTTTTTAAAATACCTTCAGCCGTATGCGTTGCGACATCAAGTGTTTTTTCGAAATTTGACTTTCTATATGCAATTCCAATAAAAATTCCAACAACTAAAGCAATAATAGCGATGATAGCGAGGATTAATACGGTTGTTATAGATCCCATAAAAGTCCACCTCCGCATCATCAAATAATGATTAATTTAACTAATCATAAATTTTTAGATGTTTTTTATTTTGTTCATATACACTTTAGTATTTTACGGTTAATTGCCCCCCGCTGTCAACAACAATCCATTGCCAAATTTAATTATTTACTCATTAATTTCATCAAATATCCATTTAAGTCCACTTAGAACACTTCTTTGTCTAATTGTTTCTCTATTTCCAGCAAAATGAAATTGTTTTGCAATAACGGGACTATTTTTAATTGCTAATCCAATCCAAACCGTTCCAGCTTTCTGATTTTCAAGCTCATCTGGACCTGCAACACCAGTAAATGAAATAGCAATATTTGTTTTCATTTTATTTTGTGTTTGTTGGGCCATTTGTTTAGCGGTTTCTTCACTAACAACACCATATTTTTTAATATCTTCAGTCGAAATACCTAAAATATCAGATTTGGCTGTATTAGCATATGTTATAAATCCACCATCATAAATTTTTGAGACACCTGGTATTTCTGCTAATGTACTTTGAAATAATCCAGCTGTTAAACTTTCGGCTGCAGAAATAGATAAGTTTTTTTCAATTAATTTAGTTACAACAATATTTTGTAACGAATTGTCATCCCCATAGCCATAGAAATAATCACCAACTTTGGAAAGTACATAAATCTCCATTTCGTTAATTAATTCTACAGCTGATTTTTTGTCTGTAGGACTTGCCGTAATTCGCAAAGTGACCTCATTTGTCTTGGCGTATGGTGCAATAGTAGGATTAGTTTGTGAATCAATTATCTCTTTTAATTCAGTCACCAATTTAGATTCACCAATGCCATAAAAACGTAAAACTTTTGATTCAAGATGACTATTTAAGTTATATTCTTCTTTTAATAGCTGTTCAACTTCCTTATTAAACATTGTTTTCAATTCCTTAGGTGGTCCAGGTAATAATAAGAAATCACACGAATCACCTTTGTAAAAATCACCAACAGCCATTCCAGCATGATTTTTAATTGGTTTTGATCCTTCTATATACAAAGCTTGTAATTTGTTGTTTTCAGTCATTTGACGACCCGTTTGTGTAAAATGATCTTCTATTTTTAACATGGCGTCCTTATTTTCAACTAACTTCTCATTTAAAAATTTGGCGACCATCTGCTTCGTTAAATCGTCTTCTGTTGGTCCTAAGCCACCAGAAAGGATAACCAAATCATTTCGTTTTGAAGCCAGTTCAATTGCCTCTAACATTCGTTCTTCATTATCCCCTACAACTGTCTGATAAAATACATTTACACCTAAATCAGCTAATTTTTCAGCTAAGAAAGCACTGTTCGTATTTACAATTTGTCCTAATAATATTTCTGTACCAACCGCAATTATTTCTGCATGCATGATGTTGCCTCCTAATTTAATTAAAAAAGACTAAAACGGTTAAATGTTTTAGTCTAAATATTTTTATTTTTCAAATGAATCTGAGAAAATAGCTCTATTTTGAACAAAGTAATCAATACCTGAATAAACAGTAAAGAATAAACAAATATAAAGAAAAATGGCAGCCATAGGTACATTAATTGCTGCAAATAACACATTATTTAAAAACAATAAAATAATAGCTATCATTTGGGTTGTTGTCTTAATTTTGCCTGGCATAGCTGCAGCCATAACTTCCCCATCATTTTCAACAATAATCAATCGTAATCCTGTTACCGCAAGTTCGCGACAAACAATAATTGCAGCTACCCATGCAGGTACTTGGTTAAATGAAACAAGGATAACAAATGCAGTCATTACAAGCATTTTATCTGCCAATGGGTCTGCAAATTTGCCAAAATTAGAAACTAAATGTTGGCGACGTGCAATTTGACCATCTAAAAAATCTGTTAATGAGGCAGCTGCAAAAATAATTGCACCAATTAGATGTGTCACCTGAATCTGTGTACCAACCCAAGTAACCATTCCCCAATCAATTGGTAATAACAATACAAGCATGAAGATTGGAATTAAAATAATCCGCACAACCGTTAATTTATTTGGTAAATTCATAATGATCCCCTTTTTCAAAAATTGCCAACAACATAGTATCCGTTGTTGACAATTCTGGCTTATTTAATATTTACAGTAACTGTTCTAACTTGTAGAGTTGCATTTGTTTTCATAAAATTAAATTTTTTACCGTTAATCGTGATACTCATAGCTGGTGCATTACCAAAGCTAAAGACAAATGACTTTGTACCGGCTGGGATTGTAACAGTATCCGTTGCATCTGAGACAAGTGTTGCTTGCCATAGTTGTGTGCCATCAGCCGTAATTGAGCTCCAAGCAGCACTACCAGAAGCTACTAATTTAACTTTAGAAGTTGTTGGTGCATTTTCCATTGTGTAAACAGTGTTTGTTCCCGCATCTGAAACATATGTTAATTTTTGCGTTTTCTTATCAGATGAAGAACTAGCCTTTACTGATTCAGAACTAGAAGTTTTAGTTTTTGAGTCAGTTGAAACAGATACTTTAGAACTTGAACTTTCAATTTGAGTATCTGTATCTTTACTATTCAATGTCACACCATAAATTGTACCCAAAATCCCTAAGACAATCACAACAATAATAATTGTTGGCAAGTACGACATAAACTTATCAAAATTACCGTCTTTTGGTAGTTTAGCAGACTTTTCAGAACGTGATACTTGTTCCTTTGCAACGACTGTTTCTTGTGTATCTGGAAGTGTTTCATTGAATTCTTTTAATAATTTATCCCCATCCAAATCAACCGTCTCTGCATATTGTTTAACAAATGCTCGAACGTAAAAATCTCCTGGTAAATCAGAAAATTTTTCATCTTCAATTGCAATCAAATAACGTTTTTGAATTTTCGTCATTTGTTGTAAATCATCTAACGTATATCCTTTATTTATTCTCGCTTCTTGTAATGTTTTTCCAATTTCACTCATGTCTAATTCTCCACTTAGTTTAATAGTTAATCTTCTAACAATCAGTATAACATAATCGTCATGTCCAATTTGTTAAAATTTTATTATTTTATTTCAACCATCCGCCTGAAACATAAATCGTTTGACCGGTGAGGTACCCTGCCTCTTTGGCTAATAATTGTTTTACCCAAAATCCAATTTCTTCGGGATGTGCGAAACGTCCCATTGGAATTTCACTTGAGATATCTTTCTTTGCATCTTTCGAAAATTGTTGATTCATTTTTGTATCAACTGCGCCTGGTGCCACCACGTTAACCGTAATACCTAACGAGGCAACTTCTTTACTATAAGCATTGGCAAAGGACGATAACGCACCTTTTACAGTACTGTACAGTACTTCCATTGGGCTACCAACGCCTCCATAAATTGACCCAATAAATATAATTCGGCCAAAATGATTTTGGGCTAACTTTGGTTCCAATTTCTGAATTAATGCCAATGGTGTTTGAACTTGCATCTTCATCATTTTATCTAAATCAGACATTGGGGCTTCATTGAATAAATGGTAAGAAGTTGTTCCTTCAGCAAATATTACAGCATCTACGGCAAATAGTTGGGATATCACTGGATCAACATTAGTCGCTGTCATATCAAATTGTAACGGCAAAAAATCTTGTTTTGGATATTTTCCCCTCAACTCTTGTGTTAATCCCATAATTGCTTCATCATTTTGATAATAATGCATTGTTAGCGACCAACCAATATCTGCCAATTGTCTTGCAATCATTTGACCAATATCACCAGACGCTCCAAAGATAACTGCCCAACTCATTTAATCATCCTCTTTAGCCATAATTTGGTAGACACTAATTGCTTCAGAACGAATAAAATCTTTAGCTCCTTGGCGAACTTGATCTAATGTCATATTTTCAATAATTGGTGCCCTATCAAAAACAGTGGCATCATCAAACAAATCACCATCATACTGATTTGCAATGCTCTCAAGTGAGTTCATCGATTGAATGGATTGACCTAACATTTCACGTTTAGCCAATTCAAACTGGGCCTCAGCCCCTGAAAGGTACTCTGACGCATTCTCTAAAATATGAATAATGGCATCCGATAACTTTTGAGGGTCATCAGTATCACCACTAATACTTGCAAAATGGAAGCCACGTTCAATTTCAAATTCATAGCCAAAGGAATCATCTAACGTCCCTTCATCATATAATTTCATATATTGAGGGGCCGTGTCACCAAACAAAAGATAAAGAAGCATATGGATTGTCTCTTTGTATTTCAAGCCGTTACGGCCTTCTGGAACATTATCTAATCCTTTTATACCAACAATTGTTTTAGCACGTTGAATGGCCATCTCAGTTGCACGATATGGCATGATGTCTGAACCGTCTACTTGAGTTTCTGGAATTAATCGTTTAATTGTTTCTGCTGCTTCTGGAAACTTTTTATGATTTTGATTATTTTTAATTAAATCTAAAGTTTCTTCTGGATCAACATTTCCTACAATAAATAAATTCATATTACTTGGATGATAAAATGTTTCATAGCACTTATATAAATCATCTGCCGTAATTTTATCGATTGATTCAATTGTTCCAGCGATATCACTGCTAACCGGGTGATTTGGGTAAAGGTTACCTAAAATACCAAAGTATAAACGCCAATTAGGATCGTCGTCATACATTTGAATTTCCTGTCCAATAATTCCCTTTTCTTTTTCAACTGTTTCAGGTGTAAAATACGGATCTTGCACAAAATCTAGTAATGTTTCAATGTTTTCAGGAACATGATTAGAGCTTGAAAATAAGTAGCTCGTTCGTGTAAAGCTTGTGAAAGCATTTGCACTAGCACCATATTCTCCAAATAAATCAAACGCATCATGATCTGCTTTTTCAAACATTTTATGTTCTAAAAAATGGGCGATACCATCCGGTACATGAACAACATCTTCTTCACCAATTGGTACAAATACACTATCAACTGAGCCATAATTTGTTGTGAATATACCATAAGTTTTATGAAAACCTTTACGAGGTAATATATTTACTTTCAAGCCATTTTCCAAAGTTTCTGTATATAATATTTCGTCAAACTGCGGGTATTCTAATGTTTTCATTAATTAATTTCCCCATTCAAAAAGAAGATTGCTTGTAATTTAACATTACGAGCGATAGCTTGAACGGCAGCTTTATCCACGCTATTAATGCCGTCTATCCACTCTGTTGCACTAACTTCTGTGCTTGTTAATTGATCAATCATCGATTGATTAATTAACGCCATTTGTGAGTCAAGACTACTTTGATATTGGTTAATCATTGTCATTTTTGTTTTATTTAATAGTTCATCACTAATGTCACCTGCGATAATATCATCTAATTGTTGTTGAACAATTTCGATAACTTTATCTTTATTTTGTGGTTCAATGCCTGTTTGTACAGTTAAAATACCTCTAAATGTATCTAACGAGCTACTTGCATAATAAGCCAAACTAGCTTTCTCACGAACATTTACAAATAACTTAGCTAGTGGTGAACCGCCAAAAACGCCATTGAAAATAAGACCCGCATAGTACCCATTTTCTCTGTAATAAACTGGTAACTGATATGCCAGATTTAATTTACCCTGAGTCACTGCTTGCGTTTCTGTTTTAGTCACAACTTCTTTAATAGCTTGATCATAGAATATAGGTATCATTTTAAAATCTCGAGGTTTAAAAGGCAACGTTTTAACAATAGTTTCAGTTTCTGATTCATCTAATTCACCAAGGACGAAAATGTCTACTCGATTAGTTGTAAGCATTTGTTTGTAGTAATCAAATAAGCTAGTTGCAGTTATCTTTTCAATATCTTCTACAGTCCCATAGCTAGGAATAGCTTGATCGTTTTGAAAGTAAAGTTTCTGTAATTCTAATCCTGCGTACGATTGTTTATCATCACTAATACTTCTGATAGACATCATCAAATTTTCCTTTTGGCGTTTAAATGTTTCTTCGTCAAAATGGCCATCAGTCACATTCGGATTGAAAATAATTTCTTTGATAAAAGCAAATATTTTTTTTAAACTTTCTGTTTTATGTTCTAAGAATTTATCGTTTACACCGTTTAAAATTAAACTTATTAAGTGAAAGTTTCCTTTTTTACTAACAGTGATACCAAAACTTGCACCATAAAGTTCTGATAATTTTTCGGCTAATTTTTGTTGAGATGGATATTCTGCACTACTAATTTCTAATAAGTTAGCTAATAGCATACGTTCTGCAGATTCTTTTCCGGTTAAAGGTGCTATAAAATTAATAACGATTCTATTCGTTTTAAATTGACTATTTTCAATAACAGTTAAGTTGACACCTGTTTCTAATTGTTTACGCACGAAAATGTGCCTCCTTTTAAATCGGATGTTCTTTTACCATGATAATTGAAAGACTAGTGAAACACAAATTTAATTGTTTCGTAATCTGTTTAGGCTAAACAAAAAAACTGAAAGCCCTAATTAGGACCATCAGTTTCTTCATTTATCAACACTTTGCGCGGCTTACTTCCCTCTGGCGGTCCAACGATTCCTTTTGCTTCCATTTCATCAACAATTCTAGCAGCTCGATTGTAGCCAATCCTAAAACGTCTCTGTAACATGGATACACTGCAAGATTGTTCATGAGTCACTAATTTAACAGCGTCCCCAAATAATTCGTCTTCTGAATCAGACGCTGATCCTGAGTTAGCTGTTTCTTCATCAGTCACAATCATCGTTTCATCGTATTGTGGTTCTTGCTGATTTTTAATAAACGAAATAACACTTTCAACATCTTTATCTGAAATGTAAGCATCTTGTACACGAATGGGTTTATTTAGCCCCATTGGTAGGAATAACATATCCCCACGACCTAAAAGCTTTTCAGCACCATTACTATCAATAATTGTTCTCGAGTCAATCCCACTGGAAACAGCGAAAGCCATACGTGATGGTACGTTAGCTTTAATCAATCCTGTGATAACATCAACAGATGGACGTTGCGTTGCCAAAATCATATGGATTCCAGCTGCTCGAGCCATTTGTGCTAAACGAATAATCGCATCTTCAACCTCATTCGAGGCTACCATCATTAAATCTGCCAATTCATCAACAATGACAACAATATAAGGTAACGTTGCTCTTTTTTGTCCGTCATCTGCGTTTTCTTGCATAATCATTTGATTATATCCAGAAATATTACGTTGACTAGCATCTGCAAACAATTCGTAGCGTCGCTCCATTTCAGAAACAACCTTATGTAAAGCTCGTGATGCTTTTTTAGGATTTGTAACAACCGGCGTTAATAGATGTGGAATACCATTATAGACACCTAACTCTACTTTTTTAGGATCAATCAACATAAACTTAACCTGATTTGGTTTCGTATTCATCAATAAACTTGTGATAATGCCATTAATTGCAACTGACTTACCACTACCAGTTGAGCCAGCAATCAATAAATGCGGCATCGTTGTTAAATCTGCTGTTACCAATTGGCCTGAAACATCGCGACCTAAAGGAACTTCGAGAACTTTATCTGGTGTTGGATTCTTTTGTTGAGATTCAATCACATCCCTGAATGAAACCATTGATACTTTAGAATTTGGTACTTCAATCCCAATAAGTGATTTTCCAGGAATTGGTGCTTCAATTCGAATATCTTTGGCAGCAAGTGCTAAGGCTAAGTCATCCGCAAGGTTAACAATTTTACTAACTTTAACACCAATTGCCGGATGTAATTCATATTCAGTAACAGATGGTCCTAAACTCACACTTTTAATTTCAACATCAACACCAAAGCTTTCAAATGTTTGCTTCAATATTTTTGTGTTTTTTTCAATTGTTTTATATTCGCCACTTTGGTCTTCTTTTGGAATTTTTGTAAGTAATGTAACTGGTGGTAATTGGTAATCTTCATTATCATCAGCCACTGTACTTGATATTATCTTAGGATCATCTTCTGAATCTAATTCTGAATCTGGTTCTTGTTGCGTAATGATAGGTGGTTCATCAACGGTCACTTCTCGTTCAGTTTTTATTTCCTTTTCTTCAGTTCTATGGTCAATTACAGGTTTTAATTCTTCTTCATCTTGTTCTGCTTTATTTTCTTTTCTTTCTTCTTTAAAACTATCTATTGCTACTTTCATTCGGCGAAAACCTTCTCTTGTCCAAGCAATAATTACGTTTAGATAGCGTTGAACAGTATACATAACTTCTGAAAAAGAGAGATCAAAAAAAATAAATAATCCGGCTAAGATGAAAAGTACACTAACAATATAGGTGCCTGCTTGTGAAATTAAGAAGTACGATAATTGGTATAAGCTTGCCCCTATCATTCCACCGCCAACTGTTGAACTAACTGCAGATTGTCGAAAATCGGAAACAAGTGTCTGCCATGTATATTGAATAAATTGGCTATGCACCGATGAGTGCCCAACAAACCAGGCTTCAAGAAAGACTAAAACACCAACATATAAAATAACGGATCCCCAATTAATTCTTTTCTTAACTTTGGGCTCTTTTCCCATAATCATTAAGTAACTTCCATATACACCGAGAATTAATAATGCGAATTGATATGTATTACCAACAAACAAACGGAAAACGTTAGCAAATAAAGCACCCAAATATCCCAGTGCTAGCACACCAAATATTCCAAACAATAAAAATATAACACCAATTATATTTTTAGAAAATTTGTATTGAACTGTTTTTTTTGTTGTTCTTTTTTTTCTTTTCTTTTTTTGAGCCAAAACAGTTCCTCCTTCTGTTAAAATAGATACTCAATTATACCATATCTTAATTACCTTCCGTGTCATTGTCTAGTCATTTCCACAAAAAGAGAGTTAATAACAATTATGTTATTAACTCTCTTTTTTGGCTGTAATTTCTTTGCCATCTTTAACTAACAGTAACCCTTGATATAACTGTAAATCATCACCACAATCTGAACAATAATCCATTTGTTCCTCATTCCAAAATGCTGTCAAAAATTGACGTTTACTTTTTTGATGGCTAAATTCAGTGGTAAATGCGCTAGATTGTTCCTCAAAAAAAGCCATCGCTTCATCCATTGAATCAAAATCAACTGTTTTTTGAATATGACTTTTCCAATCATCAAAAAACCACCATGGTTCATCAAATCCAAACATTGTTATTACTTGAAACAAGTTAGCTCACACCCTTCCATTTTATAAAATGACTGTTCATCATAAATACCGGTTTATTTCTTAACCCGAAGCAAGTATAACCCATTTATGAATTTCTAGTCTATAAAATGCTCAAGCTACTTATTTTAGCTTATCATTTTCATACGTGTGTGTTTTATCTAGATTTAAAAAGTCTTGTTGTCTAAGTGTTTCATAAATTACAATAGCAGCTGAATTAGATAAGTTTAAGGCACGAATGTGCGTATCATCTTGTGGAATTCGGATTGCTTTCTCTTCATTTTGGCGCATAAAGTTTTCAGGAAGACCTGTTGTCTCTTTACCAAACAAGAAGTAATAGTCCTTATTCACATCAGAATAATCTACTTGTGAATAAGTTTGCGGTGCAAATTTTGAAACCAAAAAAAGTTGTTTCTGATCTGGAATAGATGCTAAAAAATCTTGTAAATTTTTATGATACGTAATTTTTACTTTATCCCAATAGTCTAGTCCAGCACGTTTTAAATATTTATCGTCTGTTGAAAATCCTAAGGGCTCAATTAAATGTAGTTCAGTATCCGTTCCAGCACAAGTTCTAGCAATATTACCTGTATTAGCAGGCATAAGTGGTTCAAATAATGCAATATGATTCGTCAAAAATTAACATCCTTTCAAAAAATCGTTATTATTTTAGGCAACAAAAAAACGCATCATTTCGGTGTGGGCACGGCGAAAAGATACGTTAATGAAGATCAATTTCCAGAAGCTGACAACATCGTCGACAGTCTCTAAACAACCGAATTCGTATACTCATAATACCACAGCAATTTATTCGTTACAACACTGATTCTAACTTATTTTTACGATATTTTAATAGTGTAACGTCAACCGTAATTTTGGTTAAAGGTTGTTTTTTAGCTTTAGCCTGATTATCTGTTGTAGCTCCCCAATGTAAAGGAGTCATTTCGAGTAAGGCAGGAAACAAGCCTTCTGGAATATCGAATTGATAACTAATTGTAATTTGTTCAGAGTCAGGATAATTTTCTTTAAACAGATTTAAAACCTTTTCATTACTATAACTCCTATTATGACTCTCTTCGTTATATAGAAGTTCGCGTAATTCAACTAAGTAATTTGAATTTGGAATGATTTTTAATAACTGCCCGCCATCCTTTAATACTCGATCAAATTCTGTATAAGCAGAAGGCGAAAAAATATCAATAATTGTTGAAAATGACTTATTATTAAATGGTAGTTTAGCCAAATCAGCAATACAATAAAAAGCATCTGTCTCTTGTTGTGTCGCATAATTGATTGCATCTTTTGAAATATCAAATCCAACGTAAGTGTCTTTAGCATTTTGGCGTGTTACTTCTATATCATGAAGTGGTGTTCCCTCTCCACAACCTACATCCATAATTGTTTCTTCTTCATCAGAAAGCTGCTCAAGAATTTTATCCGTAATCGGTTTAAACAAGCCTGCTTGTAATAACTGTCTCCTTGCTAACCACATATCCAATTCATAATCACTTTTAACCCCATGATTCAAGAAAAAAAGAGTTCCTTTTTTTGATAAATCTATTTGATGATTTTCAGGGCAAAACATCGTCTGGCCTTCAACTTTACTGTAGGGGTTTAAGCAGACAGGACATCTAAATAAATCGATTTTATTTTTTAAAAATACGGCACTTTTCTCAATTTTTTTCAATTTACACTTATTCCTTTTTATCGTTTATTTTACATTCAATAGCTATTTATTTTTCAATGTTAATGTAATGACCTTTAACCAATTCAACAAGTTCTTCACGTTTTACGCCAACAGAACGACCAACTTTACCAGCTGAAACCCAAATTTTATCGAACTCTTGAATTCGTTCATCAAAATAAATGGGAAATCCTTTTCGAACATTAATTCCAATTGGTGTATTTGCGCCATGAACGTAACCAGTAATATTGATTAAATTTTTATTATCTGCTAAATGCAATTGTTTTTCATTTAATTCACGTGCTACTAATTTTAAATCAATTTCAAAAGTAATAGGAAGGCAAACAACTACGTAATCTCTATCACCGTTACTTCCCTGTAAAACAATTGTTTTTAAAATACTTCTTTCATCCGTTCCTAGTTCTTTAGCTTCTTTGCTTGAATCCATTTGTCGACCACCTAAAAAATCAAAAGTATAGCTCTCAAATTCAATATGATTTTGATCTAAAATGCGTTCGTCATTTGTTTTTTTTACTTTTTCTTTTTTTGCGATAATAATCACTCCCAAAATAATTATAGCACGACGTCTATCTCTTCACGTATTCTTATTTAATTTTCGATTTATTTCAAAAATATGTTGACTAAATTCGCTAAATAGCGTAAATTATCAGTTGGTTACTGATAATAATTTAATAAATACTAAAAATAGTTCGTGTTTAAAAGAAATGGGGAAATATTATGCCAGTTTTTGATTATGAAGATATTCAGCTCGTCCCTAACAAATGTATTGTAAATAGCCGTTCCGAAGTCGATACATCTATTCAATTTGGCCCTCGCCGTTTTAAACTACCCGTTGTACCTGCGAATATGCAGACAATTATCGATGAACCGTTAGCAGAATGGCTTGCATCAAATGACTATTTCTATGTCATGCACCGTTTCGATGAAGAGAGTCGCTTACCTTTCGTCAAAAAAATGCATGCAAAAGGTTTGTTTGCTTCTATTAGTGTTGGCGTTAAACCACATGAATGGGCATTAATTGAAGAGCTTGCCGATGCTGATTTAATTCCAGAATATATAACAATTGATGTGGCGCATGGCCACGCACAAAGTGTCATTGATTTAATTCATCATATTAAAAAATGGTTACCAGAGTCATTTCTAATTGCTGGAAATGTTGGCACACCTGAAGGCGTTAGAGAACTAGAAAATGCTGGTGCAGATGCAACTAAGGTTGGTATTGGACCCGGAAAAGTTTGCATCACTAAAATTAAAACTGGATTCGGTACCGGCGGGTGGCAATTAGCCGCTCTTAGATTATGTTCTAAAGCAGCAAGTAAACCAATTATCACTGATGGTGGTATAAGAACTCATGGTGATATTGCTAAGTCAGTCAGATTTGGGGCCTCAATGTGTATGATTGGTTCACTCTTTGCTGGTCACAAACAAAGTCCTGGTGATTTAATTGAAAAAGATGGTAATCTATTTAAAAGTTATTTTGGCTCTGCCTCTGAATATCAAAAAGGTAGCCACACTAATGTTGAAGGTAAAAAAATGCTCGTTCCTTTTAAAGGTGACATTCATGAAACTTTACTTGAAATGCAACAAGATTTACAATCTTCAATTTCTTATGCTGGTGGTAATTCTCTCTCTGCACTTGAAAAAGTCGATTATGTAATTGTTAAAAATTCAATTTTTAACGGTGATACGCTTTAATCAAAAAAGTTAGACAAAATAAAATTTGTCTAACTTTTTTGATTATCTTTATTCGTTTTCTCTGATTCGTCATACAAACCAGAATCCTTTTTATACCATACAAAAATCCGCGTTACAATAACTTTTAGAATTGCATATCCTGGGATTCCAAAAATAACACCTATTAATCCAAAAACCCGTCCCGAACCTAATAAAACAATTAAAATTGTAACGGGATGGATTGCTAAACTACTTCCAAGAATCAATGGAGAAATCAATCTTGCTTCAATTGTTTGTTCAACAATAAAAACAACAATAACCTTTATCAACATAATTGGTGACACGAAAGCAGCAATTACTAGTGCAGGAATCATCGCTAGAAAAGAGCCTAAATAAGGAATTAAATTCAAAAAACCTGCCAAAATCCCTAACGTTAAAGCAAACTTAAGACCAACTACTGAAAAACCAATAACAAATAATATGGCCACAAAGAATGCTACCGTTAACTGACCTCGGATATATTGACTGACTTGTAAATTAATTTCATCTAATAATTCAATGATTGATTTGCGATATCTTACTGGGAAAAAATTTGATAAATACTCAGGTAAATCGTGCCCATCTTTTAATAAATAAAATAAGATAAAGGGTGCTGTTACTAATCCAATGATAAATGTCGTTACAGTACCAACAACGCTACCTAAAGAATCAACTGTTGATCCAATAACTGAGCTCGCTTTTTTGGATACTGTTCCTACGATATCTGTATTTATTTTTTCAATTGAAGTTTTAATAGTATCAAATAAAGATGACGACATAAAATCATTCGTTTGATGTGTGATATTTGACCAATACGTCGGCCAATTTTTAATAATACTAATTGTTTGTGTTTGTACAGCAGGAATCAAAACGACAATCCCCCATACTAAAAACCCAGAAATTACTATAAATACAACTGTAATAACCAAACTTCGATTCAATTTAAAGCGCGTTTCACAAAAATCTATCAATGGGGATATTAAATAATACAGCACGCCAGCTAAAACAATTGGGAAGCCAATAATGCTTAATAACTCTCCAATTGGTGCGAAAAACCAGCCCACTTGTGCTAACATAAAAATAATTAGCAAACTTAACAAAACAATTGATAAAATGCTAACTGTTTTATTATTAACAACCCATTTCCAAAACCATGATCGTTGTGAAGTCGATTTTTCATTTGGGAGCATTTTAATCTACTCCTTTACTTATACGTGATTGTATTACCGACTTTAAAAGTTGGCAATACATGCGGTGTTAAATAAATACCATTTGGTTGTGGATGTTCTGGAACTTCCATAAAGAACAAGGTAGCATGCCCAACCGACTCAAAATTACTTGAAACTAACTCTCCAGCGAAATCAATTTTATAAGTTTGTTCATTAATAATCATTTCATCACCTGTTTTTGGCGAAATAATTTTTTTATCATCTTCAAATGATTGAATGACAGAAACTTGTCTTAAATCATCCGTTGCACTCTGATTGAAAAGGATAACAATAGGTTCCTTTTTTGAGATGGCATCTTTTCCAATTTCTTCAATTCTTGCTGTAATCATACTTTATCGTCTCCCTTATCCTTTATAGTTACCTATAATTATAGCATAGTCCCCAGTATAAATAATAACGTTTACAAAAATATATGATATAATATTGACAATATCATGAGGAGGTATTTGTAACTATGAAAGAGACTATTTTGTTTGGTACATATACAAAAAAGACAAGTACTGGTATCCAACGAGCTCAACTTGATACAATTGAAAAAAAAGTTTCTAACGCTACACCCTATATAAAGGTTGAAAATCCAACTTATCTCACGAAATCGGACAAAGGTGTCTTATATACCGTTTCAAAGAGGTCAGATTTAGGTGGTATATCAGCCTTTACCCTTGCATCAGAAAATCCCCAATTTTTAAATGACGTTTCAGCTGAAGGCGCTCCGCCTGCTTACGTTGCTGTTGATAATAACCGTCAATTAGTCTACAGCTCAAACTACCATAAGGGTCTTATTTCCATTTCAAAAATTCAAACTGATGGCTCATTAGCTCTTATTAATGAAGTTACAAATGAAGGTCATGGTCCAAAACCAGAACAAACAAGCTCTCATATTCATTTCACTGATTTAACACCAGACAATAGGTTAGTTGTTTGTGACCTTGGAACTGATCAAGTGTTAACTTTTGATGTGTCAGATAATGGTGCTATTAAACAAATTGCTGAGTATCGTTCAGAGCCTGGGTTCGGTTCTCGTCATATTGTTTTCCATAAAAATGGAAAATTAGCATACTTAGCTGGAGAGCTCTCAAGTGAAGTTTCGTTACTTAGCTACAATCAAACGGATGGTTCATTTAAAGAGATTCAAACACTTTCATCAATTCCATCTGATTGGAATGCTCATAACGGAATTGCTGCTATTCGCATTTCTAAAGATAGCCGCTTTTTGTATGTCTCTAATCGCGGAAACAACTCAATTGCTTGTTATTCACTTGCTGTTGATGGCACAATGACACTTATTCAACTTATTTCAACTGAAGGTGACTTTCCTCGTGATTTCAGTTTAAATAAAACAGAACAATTTTTGGTTGTTGCTAACCAAAACACTGATAATGCTACCTTATTCGAACGTGATTCAACCTCTGGTAAATTAACTTTACTTCAAAAAGATATTGCCGTTCCAGAATCCGTTTGCGTTTATTTTGAAAATTAGGAGAAATTAAATTTGTTAATTAAAGAAGTTGCAGTTGAAAATTTTACTGATATCCCAAAACAATTTGCCGCTGGTGCTAATCGTTTTGAACTTTGCGATAATCTTGCTGTCGGTGGTACAACTGTCAGTAAAGGTGTTATGTCTGAAACAATGCGTTATGCACAGGACAATGAAGTCCCTGTAATGGCAATGATTCGTCCCCGTGGCGGAAATTTCGTTTATAACGATACCGAATTAAAAATTATGGAGGCTGATTTATTTCAGGCTCAACAACTTGGTGTAGATGGCGTCGTATTTGGCGCTTTAGATACGAATAATAACTTAGACATAGAGGCGATGGAGTTTTTAATTGCAGCAAGTGGTGGCATGCAAATCACTTTCCATATGGCTTTTGATGAAATTCCTAATAATGCACAACTTGATGCGCTATCTTGGTTAGCAGAGCATGATATCGATCGTGTTTTAACGCATGGCGGATCACTTGATAAGCCTATCGAGGAAACGTTACCCCACCTCAAAGAAATTATTGACTGGTCAAACGGTCTCATTAAAATTGTTCCAGGTGGCGGTATTACACTTGATAATGTTGATACTATTGCTGCTAAATTAAACGTTAAAGAGCTTCATGGTACAAAAATAATTTTAAAATAATCATCTAAAAAGGTTCCAACAACTTCATGTACTAGGCCCTGTCAAGTTGACGGATGAAATAATATAAAATTTAATATGTTTCTAAATGGCTTTATCCCAGTATT